>JALNXZ010000053.1 GCA_023230125.1 Bacteroidales bacterium
ATGGTAGTGTGTGGCAAACAATGTTTTAGCTTTATATTTCGGATGTTCATGAATATATTCTACAATAGCCCAGGCAAGAGAAATGCCGTCATAGGTACTGGTTCCGCGACCCAATTCATCGAAAAGGATAAGGCTATGTTGAGAAATATTGTTCAGAATATCAGCGGCCTCATTCATTTCAATCATAAAAGTGGATTCTCCGGAAGAAATATTGTCTGAAGCTCCTACCCTTGTGAAAATCTTGTCAACAATACCGATTTCTGCAGAATCTGCAGGAACAAATGAACCAATCTGAGCCATCAGGACAATCAGTGCCGTTTGTCTCAACAAGGCCGATTTACCGGCCATATTTGGTCCGGAAATGATGAGAATCTGTTCTGAATTGCTGTCCAAATAAATATCATTGGCAATGTAAGGCTCTCCGACAGGAAGTTGTTTCTCAATAACAGGATGCCGCCCTTGTCTGATGGTGATGGCATCGCCTTCTATCACATGTGGCCGAAAATACTTGTTTTCAACAGCCACTTTGGTAAAGCAAAGTAAACAATCCAGCTGCGCTATTTGAACTGCATTTTTTTGAATGTCAAACATATAAGCCGTAAGATCAGAAATCAGGTCATTAAAGATGGTCCATTCGAGGGCAGCAATTTTTTCCTCAGCTCCCAATATCTTTTCTTCATATATTTTAAGTTCCTGAGTAATATAGCGTTCTGCATTGACCAACGTCTGCTTGCGTATCCATTCTTCCGGAACCTTGTCTTTTTGAGAATTACTTACTTCAATATAATAACCGAAAACATTGTTGTAATTTATTTTTAAACGGTTAATACCCGTCCTTTCCGTCTCACGTTCCTGAATGCCGGCCAAATAATTTTTACCGGAAGTAGACAATGTCCTCAACTCATCGAGATCTGCATTGACCCCATTTCGGATCACTTCTCCCCTGTTAATCGCAACTGGCGGTGTATCAACTATTTCTCTTTGTATTCTGTCTCTTATTTCAGAACAAGGATTAAGTTGATCGATTAATCTCATCAGAGCCTTGAAACCCGTATCTTCCATTTCTTCTAAAAGATTGGAAGAATCTTTTAGAACCTTCACTTCCAAACAAGTTTGTTTGATTTCATCAATGGCTTGTAGGGATGTTTTCAGGTAAACAAGTTCACGTGGAGATATTCTTCCAACGGATATTTTGGAGACAATGCGTTCCAAATCACCAATCTGCGTCAATCTTTCATTGATAAAATCACGTAATGAAGGATTCTTGAAAAAGTATTCCACAAGATCCTGACGTTCTGAGATGGCTTTGACATCCTTCAGGGGAAAAAGCAGCCATCGACGCAACAAGCGTCCCCCCATGGAACTTTGTGTCTTATCAAGGACACTCAGTAAACTTTTTCCGCCATCATTCATGGCATCACAAATTTCCAAACTTCGGGAGGTATATCTGTCCAGTCGTACAAAACGATCCTCTTCAATTCTTGAAATGCTTTGGATATGGTCTAACTGAGTATGCTCGGTCATATCCATATAATATAGAATAGCTCCTGAAGCAATGATGGAAAATGGCATGTTCTGGATACCAAAACCTTTCAGATTTTTTGTTTGAAATTGTTTCAAAAGCCGGTTCATGGCAGAATCTTCCGTAAAAACCCAATCTTCCAATTCAAATTTTGCTCCGGAATGGTGAAAATACTGCACAAAAAGACTTCTTTTAGCCCTTTCATAGAGAACCTCCTTGGGTGCAAAAGAATTCAGCAACTTATCAATATATTCAAAATTACCTTCAGCAGTCAAAAATTCACCGGTTGAAAGATCAAGTAAAGCCAATCCTGCTTTATATTTATCGATATGCAAACTGGCCAAAAAGTTGTTTTCTTTCTGGTTAAGAATATTCTCATTGGTAGAAACACCAGGTGTGACAAGCTCCGTTATACCGCGTTTCACCAATTTTTTGGTCATTTTCGGATCTTCAAGTTGATCACAAATAGCAACCCTTCTTCCCGCCCTGACCAATTTATGTAAAAAATTATCCAGTGCATGATGTGGAAAACCGCACATTTCAATTTTTCCGGCCTCACCATTTGATTTTTTGGTCAATGCAATACTTAAAATATCAACAACTTCAAGAGCATCTTTACCGTATGCTTCATAAAAGTCACCGACACGAAATAAAAGAACAGCATCCGGATGTTTACTTTTCATCTCGAAATACTGTTTGATCAATGGCGTATTCTCAATAATTTTCGTCAAAATTCTTGTGTAATAATATATACAAATATAAAAAAAAGCCTGTTCATAAGTTGTGTTTGAGTGTGGATAACTTTTCAAAAAAAGTTATCAAATATAATTGTCAAAACACCCCCCTAAATTATTAAACATTAATAAACTTTTTAAACAGTAACTATGAACAAAAAACATTAAAAAACCTATGAACATCGTATTTTTTAAAGAATCACCATTTACATATATCTTATTGATTAAAAGAATTATATAAACGATTTTCAAGTTTAAATATTGTTGATAGACTCTTTTATCTATTCATAACTCAAAATATTAAACTCTTTTGAAAAAGTATTAAACAAAATGAACAGTCTATTATATTCATCCCTTTTTTTAAATTTACTTAAATAAAAAAGAATAATAAAAGAGATGTTTGTTACTTATATTTCAGAGCTTTTTCAATTGATCAAAAAAAGACCATAAAACGATACCTGTTGCTACTGATACATTCAATGAGTGTTTGGTTCCCATTTGAGGAATTTCTAGACAATCATCACAATCATCAACGACACATTGTTGAACACCTTTTACTTCATTTCCCAATACAACAGCATATTTTCTATTCATATCCAATTTTAAATCAGATAGATAAATGCTTTCATGAGTTTGTTCTATGGCATAAATGTAATAATCTTTCTTTTTGAGTTGATGGATGGCATCCATCGTATCTTTTGTATAAATCCATTCAACGGTTGATTCAGCACCAAGTGCGGTTTTATGAATTTCAGGATGCGGTGGAGGACAAGTAACTCCACAGAGTATGATTTTTTCTATCAAAAAAGCATCTGAAGTGCGGAATATTGATCCTACATTGTGAAGACTCCTGATATTATCCAATACAACAATTAAAGGAATTTTTGGATATTTTTTAAATTCCTCTGGTGTAAGGCGATTCATTTCCAAAATACTAAGTTTCTTCATATTAATAAGTTTAAAGAGGTAAAATTAGAATAAAATATATAATTTTACGCGCTCAAAATAATTAGATATGGATAAATTACAGTTGATATCTGAAATAAATCGTCTAAAAGTTGAAAAAAATGCGATAATTATGGCGCATTATTATCAGGATGACGATATACAGGATATTGCCGATTTTATTGGTGATAGTTTGGCTTTGGCACAGCAGGCAGCAAAAACGGATGCAGATATATTGGTAATTTGTGGTGTGAATTTTATGGGTGAAACTGCAAAAATTCTTTCTCCCGACAAAAAAGTATTGATTCTCGATAAAGAAGCAGGTTGTTCTTTGGCTGACAGCTGTCCTGTAGATGCTTTTGAAGCATTTATCAAAAAACATCCCGGTCATAAGGTTATCAGTTATGTCAATACATCAGCCGCAGTCAAAGCTTTGACTGATGTTGTAGTGACTTCTACCAAC
Source organism: Bacteroidales bacterium (assembly GCA_023230125.1). Taxonomy (GTDB): domain Bacteria; phylum Bacteroidota; class Bacteroidia; order Bacteroidales; family UBA1402; genus UBA8389. The sequence continues at coordinate 3,665 of JALNXZ010000053.1, forward strand.
GCAGTTTCTATTGTTCAAAGTTTTTCCAAAAATAAAAAAATAATTTTTGGTCCTGATCGTAATCTTGGAAATTATATAAATTCTTTAACAGGAAGAAATATGGTTCTTTGGGATGGAGCCTGTCATGTTCATGAACAATTTTCCTTGGAAAAATTGATTGAACTGAAAAAGCAACTTCCTTTAGCGAAAATAATTGCACACCCGGAATGTAAAAAAACGATATTGATGCTGGCTGATTTCATCGGGTCTACAGCATCCCTCTTAAAGTATGTGCAGCGTTCTGATTATGAAGAATTCCTTGTTGCAACAGAATCTGGTATATTACATCAAATGAAGAAGTCTTGTCCTGAAAAGATCTTCGTTCCTGTACCGCCTGATGATAGCACTTGTGAATGCAATGAATGTTCATTTATGCGCCTCAATACGCTTGAAAAATTATATCATTGTCTGAAAAACGAGACTCCTACCATTGAAATAGAAGAAGAACTCCGTTTGAAAGCTGAAAAACCGATCCATAAAATGTTGAAATTATCTAAAGAGCTTGGCTTGTAAATAAAGTATGCATAAAATAGTTTTTGCCACCAACAATGTTCATAAAATGGCTGAAGTTTCAGATATTTTATGTTCTGAAATTAAATTGCTCAGTCTAAAGGATATTGGATGTTTCGAGGAACTACCTGAAACACAAAATACAATTGAAGCAAATGCTTTGCAAAAAGCGCGTTATGTCTATGAAAAGTTCGGCTTGGATTGTTTTGCAGATGATACCGGTCTTGAAGTTGAAATTCTAAATGGTGCTCCAGGTGTTTATTCTGCCCGATATGCAGGAGAGGACTGCATATCTGAAAATAACATTCAAAAATTGCTCTTGGAGTTGGATGGTGAAACAAATAGAAATGCATGCTTCAAAACAGTGGCTGCCTTGATTCTTGATGGAAATGAATATCTTTTTAACGGAAGAATCAATGGCAAAATATTAGCAGAAAAACATGGTTCTGATGGATTTGGATATGATTCCATATTTTTGCCAGATGGATATGACCAAAGTTTTGCTCAGATGGGCATGGATTTAAAAAATAAAATTAGCCACAGAGCTTTGGCGATGAAGTCATTGTCAAATTATTTAAACCAAAGATGATGTCAGGAATCAAAAAAATTGTGTTTCTTTTTTTTCTGTATATTCAAACTACTTTTAATTTTGCACAAATTGCTCCTGGAGAATGGCGTACGCATTTTTCATATAATAATGTCAATCAGGTTGAATTTGCTGGTGATAAAGTATATGCTGAAGCCAGTAATAAACTTTATTCTTATTCCAATTCAGGCATTATTGAAACATATTCTACTTTAACAGGATTAAATGGTCACAATGTTTCATTGATAGGATGGTGTGAAGCAGAAAAAACCCTCATTATTGTTTATGATGACGGAAACATTGATTTTTTAACGAAGTCTGGAATAGTCAATCTTTCGGATTTCAAAAACAAATCATTAACAGCCGAAAAGACATTATTTGGCTTAAGAATTGATGGTGAATTGGCTTATTTGTCGACAGGAATTGGACTTTTGGTCATTGATGTAAAAAAATTGGAAATCAGAGAAACCTTTATACTTAATTTGTCTTCAGCCTATACGGATGTGTTTGATGTGGCCTCTTGGGGTGATACAATCCTCATAGCGACAGAATCCGGGCTGTATGGAGGAGATACTGCGTCAAATCTTCAGGATGTCTCCTATTGGTCTCAAATGCCTTTTGTTCCCGGAACAAAAGCTAGAAAAATAGTCAGATTCAATGGACGGTTATATGCTTTGGCTGAAAATGGCATTGTATATCAAAAATCGGGTTCAGACTGGTCTGTTTTCATAAATGACAATAATGCATCTAAATTGCGGGTTCAGAACGGATATTTGTTTATTTGTGCAAGTTCCCATACCTATATGTGTAATTCAGCCATGGATTTCATGAATGTAGAATCTATTCTGAACAACGATATAGCCATGGATCCAGATCGTAATCTGCTTTATATTGCTTCAGGATCAAATGGTTTGAACAAGTTGGAAAAAATTGATACGCAATATCAGGTTTCTTCTCAAAGCCCAATCATTCCAAACGGACCTGCCAGCAAGACTGCGTGGAATGGTTTTTTCAAGGATGGCATATATTACGCAACGACAGGTGCAAGATGGGCCAGCAGATTTTTTTATCCGGGTGACATTTTGGTTTTTAATGATGAGAAATGGAGTAATCTGAATAACAAACAGGATATTCTTAACAAAACAGGAATACCTATGTGGGATTTCATGAATCTGGCCATCGACCCGATTCATGAAGGTCATTATTTTATAACATCCTGGGGTGAAGGGCTTTATGAATTCAAAGACAGTGCTTTTTATAAACTGCACACCAATAAGAACAGTCCCTTGATTTCCGCTGTTGAAGGTGATTCTACCCATTATATCAAGGTTGATGGAGCCGTTTTTGATGAAGACAACAATCTTTGGGTTATGAATTCTTATGAAAACATCATATCGACCGGAGATGCCTTAAAAATTTTGAAACCTGATGGAACATGGCTTACACCCCATTATTCAAATTTACCAGGTTCGCCAACATGGAACAACATTTTGTTTACCAGAAACCATCAGGTTTGGATGAATGCAGTGCGTTATAAATATGGCATTTTTGTACTTGATTATAAGAATACTCTTGAAGATACATCTGACGACAGAACCAAATGGATAGATACTTTTACCGATCAAGATGACAATATATTAAGTCTTTTCACTATTGACTGTATTACGGAAGATCTGAAAGGAACCATTTGGATTGGAACCGTATATGGACCACTTTTGGCCTCCAACCCCTCTGCTATTTTAACCGATCCTGATTATCGTTTTACACGAATCAAAATACCACGAAACGATGGTACAGAAAACGCTGATTATTTGTTGAATGATATCCGCATTAATTGTATAACCGTTGATGGGGCTAACCGAAAATGGATAGGAACAAATGGGTATGGTGTATATCTTGTCTCGGAAGATGGCCAGAAAACCATTCACCATTTTGATATGGGAAACAGTCCGCTGCCATCCGTTTATATCTGGTCAATCACTATCAATCCTGAAACAGGTGAAGTTTTTATTGGAACTGATACAGGTCTGGTTTCTTATAGAAGTGACGCGACACAAAGTGCATCTTCATTTAGTCATGTTTATGTTTTTCCTAATCCTGTCAAGCCAGAATATTCAGGAAATATAACCGTGACAGGTCTAATGGAAAACACGCAGGTAAAAATTACAGATATGGCTGGAAATATTCTGGTTGCAGGCAGGTCTTTAGGTGGTCAGTTTACCTGGAATTCTTATACGAAGCAAGGCAAACGTGCTGCGAGCGGTGTGTATCTTGTTCTTTGTGCTTCCGAAGATGGAAGTGAATACCAGGCCTGCAAATTCATGATCATCAACTGATCTCTTTTAAAAGGCTTTTTATCGTCTTCTTGAAAAGTGGATGAATAAAGTCCGGTGCAATTTCAGACAGCGGTTTCAGTACAAACAATCTTTGATGTAATAATGGATGAGGAATGGTCAAATCTTCTTCCTGAAGAATCATATGATCATAAAAAAGAATGTCAACGTCGATCACTCTGTCAGCATAGCCCTTTGTTGGCTTTTTGGTGCGCCCTAAGTGCTTTTCGATGTCGGTTATGGCCAGCAGGCACTCTTGAGGGTTTAAAGTCGTTTCTACGGCAACGCAGGCGTTCAGAAAAGAAAAAGAGGATTCAAACCCCCACGGGGCAGATTCACAAAAAGCAGAACGGGCCACAATGTGCCCGATCTGCTTTTCAATTTCTGAGATGGCCAATTTGAGATTGTGTTCCTTTTGACCTAAATTTGATCCTAATCCGAGATAGACAATAGCCATGGAATCAAATAATCAACATGGCATCACCGTAAACTCCAAAACGATATTTTTCTTTGATGGCAACTTCATAAGCATCCATGATCAGGTCATATCCACCAAAAGAAGCAACCATCATCAATAAGGTTGACAGTGGTGTGTGGAAGTTGGATATCATGGAATTGGCAACATTGAACTCATAGGGTGGGAAGATAAACTTATTTGTCCATCCGTTAAAACTTTTCAAGTGTCCTGCAGCACCGACAGAGCTTTCAATGGAACGCATGACGGTAGTTCCTACCGCACAGATTCTATACCCGTTGTCTTTGGCATTATTCACCATATTGACTGCTTTTTCATCGATAAACATTTGCTCAGAGTCCATCTTGTGTTTGGTCAAATCCTCTACATCAATTTCGCGGAAATTTCCTAGACCTGCGTGTAACGTGATATAAGCAAAGTCCACACCCTTGATTTCTAACCTTTTCATTAATTCACGACTAAAATGCAGTCCTGCTCCTGGTGCGACAACAGCACCTTCGTTGCGGGCAAAAATGGTCTGGAAACGATCTTCATCTTCTGCTTCAACGGGCCTTTTAATGCTTCTAGGCAGTGGTGTTTCGCCTAAAGCATAAAGTGCTTTTTTAAAGTCTTCATGATTGCCATCATACAAGAATCTGAGTGTACGTCCCCTTGATGTGGTGTTGTCAATGACTTCAGCAACCATCGAATCGTCCTCTCCGAAGTAGAGTTTATTTCCGATGCGTATTTTACGGGCTGGATCTACCAGAACATCCCATAAGCGCAATTCTTCATTCAGCTCACGAAGTAAGAAAACTTCAATTTGCGCTCCTGTCTTTTCTTTGTTCCCGTACAGTCGGGCAGGAAAAACACGTGTGTCATTAAAGATGAAAACATCCTTTTCTTCAAAATAAGATGGTAGCTCTTTGAACAATTTATGTTCATGGCTTCCTGTTTTCCGGTCGATGACCATCAGACGTGACTCGTCACGATTGTAGGCCGGATACTGTGCGATCAACTCTTCCGGGAGTTTGAATTTGAATTTTGAAAGTTTCATATTTTTAATTTTAATTTATTTTCTCAGTCAAACTTAATTTTGAAGATTTATTTT
>JALNXZ010000054.1 GCA_023230125.1 Bacteroidales bacterium
CCCGTTGAGACCAAGGATTATCCGGCCAAAGCCGCACGCCCGGCATACAGCGTATTTAACAAAAACAAAATCAAAGCCGTATACGGCATCACCATACCGCACTGGGAAACCAGTCTTTCGGTTTGTATCGCCCAATTATAATGACAGAAATCGAACAAGAAATTCTGCGAAGAAGAACTTTCGCCATCATCAGTCACCCGGATGCGGGTAAAACCACTTTGACCGAAAAACTCCTCCTTTTTGGAGGTGCCATTCATGTAGCCGGGGCTGTAAAATCAAACAAGATCAAAAAGACCGCAACCTCGGACTGGATGGAGATAGAAAAGCAACGTGGCATTTCAGTTGCAACTTCTGTGATGGGATTTGAATACGACAGTTACAAAATCAATATCCTCGACACGCCCGGTCACCAAGACTTCGCAGAAGACACCTTCCGTACCCTGACCGCAGTAGACAGCGTCATCATTGTCGTTGACGTCGCCAAAGGTGTGGAAGCCCAGACCCGTAAATTGATGGAAGTCTGCCGCATGCGAAAGACGCCTGTCATGATTTTCGTCAACAAAATGGACCGTCTCGGCAAAAATCCTTTCGACTTGCTGGATGAGTTGGAAGCAGAACTGGGTATCGCTGTACGTCCTTTGAGTTGGCCCATCAACCAGGGACAAGAATTCAAAGGCGTATACAACATCTATCAACAAAAGCTCGATTTATACAAGCCGTCCAAACAGACAGTCACAGAATCCGTTGAATTCGATGATGTCAACAATCCGGAACTGGAAAAATACATTGGCGAAAGTAATGCTTTCCAATTGAGAGATGATATCAGGATCATAGATGGCATTTACAATCCATTTGATAAGGATACCTATTTGAAAGGGAATCTGGCTCCTGTCTTTTTCGGCTCCGCCTTGAATAATTTCGGCGTGAAAGAGCTTTTGGACTGTTTTGTTAAAATTGCACCCACACCGCGTCCTACTAAAACGGAAGAACGTATTGTTCGGCCGGAAGAAGAAAGCTTTAGCGGATTCATATTTAAGATCCATGCAAACATGGATCCCAATCACCGCAGTTGCATTGCCTTTTTGAAAATATGTTCAGGAAAGTTCGAACGGAACGTCAACTACAAGCATGTGCGTTTTGGGAAGATGCTGAAATTTTCAGCCCCGACCGCTTTTATGGCCCAGAAAAAATCAGTGGTTGACGAAGCTTACCCGGGTGATATCATCGGTTTGCCGGACACCGGTAATTTCAAGATCGGTGATACACTCACAGGTGGTGAAGATCTCCACTTCAAAGGCATTCCAAGTTTCTCACCCGAAATGTTCAAGTACATCGAGAATGAAGACCCGATGAAATCCAAGCAACTGCATAAAGGCATAGACCAACTAATGGATGAAGGTGTGGCACAACGCTTTACCAACCAGTTCAACGGCAGGAAAATTATCGGGACAGTGGGCCAACTCCAGTTTGAAGTAATCCAATACAGGCTCGAACACGAATACAATGCCTTATGCCGCTGGGAGCCCATCAACCTTTACAAAGCTTGCTGGATTGAAAGTGATAACTCGGAAGAACTCGACAACTTCAAAAAACGGAAATATCAGTATATGGCTACAGACAAAGACGGCCGAGACGTCTTCATGGCAGACTCAGAATATGTCCTTCGTATGGCCCGGAATGACTTCAAGGACATCCGTTTTCATTTCAGTTCGGAATTCTGACCTCACTCTACATATAACAAGAAGAGACTGCCTTTTATGGGTAGCCTCTTCTGTACAGTCAGATTATCTTTGCAGTTCTTTATGAACCAACGCACTTGCCCCAACAATGGCGGCATCTCCAGCCTTTAGCTGTGAAGGCAAAACTTTAATCTTATTCTTGAAAATAGGCAGTAAATGTGCCTCCATACTTTCACGGGTCGGTTTAAATATATACTCACCGGCAGCCGTAGGACCTCCAAATAGGAATATTGCTTCAGGGCTGAGGTGATGAACCGTGTCAGCCAAAGCTTGGCCAAGCCATTTACCGGTCTGTTCGAAGACCTCCAATGCCACTTTATCACCTCTTTCAGCTGCTTCAAAAATCATTCTTGAATCAAGTTCCATAAAAGATTTATCAGAGAGCAAGCTATTGGTAACATTATCCCTTACCATGATCTCAAAAGCGGTTCGTTTCATGCCGGGAGCTGAGCAGTAAGCTTCCACGTGTCCCTTTGCTCCGCAACCGCACAAACGTCCATCGGGAATCAATGTTGTATGACCGCACTCTCCTGCAAATCCGTCATGACCATAAACCATGTTTCCATCCACGACAATACCACTACCGACACCTGTACCCAAAGTAAACATCACAAAATTTTTCATTCCCTTTGCACCACCATAAATCATTTCACCTAAGGCAGCAGCATTCGCATCATTAGTCAAAGCAATGGCTTTCATATCAGGAAATTTTTCACGCAGAAGTTTCACGAAAGGTATGACACCCTTAAAAGACAGATTCGGTGCATATTCAACAGTACCATTGTAATAATTACCGTTCGGAGCACCAATTCCTATTCCAAGCACTTCAATATCTTCATTCATCAGCTCGGCTGAATTGATCAGCTCTTTGATGGCCAATGACATTTCTGAAATAAAGAGATTGATGTCACCATGACTTGGTGTGGGAATATTGCTTTTTACCAATACATGACCCTCTGTATCTACAACACCAATGGCAGTATTTGTTCCGCCAACATCAACTCCAATAGCTATGTTCTTCATAAGAATGATTTTTAAATATTTATTATATATAGTTTGTTCAATCCTAAAACATTTTTTTTCGTCTAAGCCAAAAATAAAAGATCAATCCCAGGGCAACCATCACCAGCCATGCAAAAAGATAACCGTATCTCCAATCCAATTCGGGCATCCTTTTAAAATTCATGCCCCACACCCCAACAATAAAAGTCAAAGGGATGAATATGGTAGAAACTACGGTTAGTTGCTTCATGGTTTGATTCATACGCAAATCATTGTTTGCCAGATACAAATCCACCAATGATGCAAGCGTTTCCCTATTTACATCCAACATTAGTGAAACCTGTTGAATATGATCATACGTATCACGAAAGTACACCAGACTCGTTTTGCCAATTAGAGTGGATTCCATCAAAATAAGATGTCCGAAATGTTCTCTCAAAGGAGAAATACTTTTCTTCAGTTTCGAGTAATCTTTCCTGAAGTGTTGAATTTGTAATCCGGTCTCCTTAGGAGTCTGATTGAATTCAATTAGCAGGTCCTCCATATCCATCATACAGTTTTGTTGCTCTTCAAGAACTTCAAGATAGGAATCAACCACCATGCTTATCAGCAGATTAAACAGATAATCAGACTTTTGACTTCTCACCAATCCGACATTGGATTCAAGTGCTTTGTTGACCAAATCAAAACGATTATGGTTTGTTTCCTCAAAAGAAATAACAAAATGGTTTCCCAAAACGAAACTCAGATGATTACGACCCAAAGCCATGGAATCATTATAACTATAAGCATCAAGTATAACCAATAAAAGATTGTTGGTTTCTTCTATTTTGCAAATATGTGAAATATTCAAGATATCTTGAATAATAGGTACCTGAAGTCCAAAAAAACTACAAATTTCGCCAACGATGTCCACATTCTTCAATCCGAAGACTTGTATCCAATTTACTTTGTTTAAATCAATGGATTGAATCAGATCCTTTGAATGATCAAAACGGCTCGTTTTCACAGATAAATGATCAAAACAAGTAAGCTGAATGCTCGTTTGAGTATCACTTATCCCATTATACACCAAATTGTCATAAAGCAAATTATTACTTTTACTGACAGAGGTATATTTTTTTCTGGTCTGTTTTCTTACTGTCATGATTCTTTTAGCATTTCAGAAAAATCTAATGTCAAAGATATTTATTTTTCTCAGATAAAGAAATCATTTTCGGAGTTATAAACGGATCCTTCTTCGGCCATCAACAGCTGTTTCTATAAAAAATCAAGACAAACAATCGGGGAAATCATATCCTATAATCGTCGACAAATAAAATAAAACGAAAAAAAATATTATTCACTGAAAAAATATATATTTGTCATTGTTTTCTGCATGAATTTGACTTTTGTGAAGTCTGTAAAGAATAATGCCTTAACTCGAATATTCAATTTTCTATAAATCGATATTTATTAACAATAATGATATTTTTATATAAGATATGACCAAAAAAGTTTATTCATTTAAGAAACAATACCATTATGAAGACTCGACTTCTCTTGCTTTTATGGACTTTTGCTTTGACGGCTTTTGGAGGAAATACCATACAAAATGGTAGTTTTGAAAATTGGACTACTAGAAGTTTTGACTATCCGGAACATTATTTTTTTAACTCAAATACAGATAGTCACAACGATACGACCTTTAACGTAACAAAAACAACGACAGCTTATAGCGGAACCTATGCACTTAAAATAAAGACGATCGGCAGTTCTGAAGATAACCTGAAGTTTGGTTACGCAGTGAATGGGAACGTAAATAATGGAGAGCCCCAAGATTGGACAGGGGGTATTCCTTGCAATGAAAAACCTACAGGCATCACCGGATATTATAAATACAATGTCGCATCAGGTGATACAGCCTTAATTATTGTCACATTCAGTAAAGCAGGAAGCTCAATCGGTTATTATTTCTTTAAACTTTACGGAGTTCATACTGAATACACAGCCTTTGATTTTGATTTTGACCTTACAGATACGCCGGATTCAATGATTATTGGATTTGTATCCAGCAATGCCACCACGGAAGTCGGACTTCCCGGAAGCGAATTGTATATCGACCATGTTTCCCTGAAAGGTGTAAACAATCAACCGGCACAATTGAACGGAGACTTTGAGTCGTGGAACAATCTTTCCACTGAAAGTGTTGAAAACTGGTATGTTGATGGTGATGGCGGAACATCATCCTGTAAAAAGACAACCGATGCTAAAAATGGGACTTTTGCCGTAGAGCTGACATCCTACCTGGGTGATGAAGATGGCAATCCTTTGGCAAGACCAACTCAGCTTTCAAACGGATATTGGGATGACAATAAAGGCAGCATAAGTGGGGGCATGCCTTTTACTTACATCAAAGATACGCTGGCTTTTTATTATAAATATGTCCCGGCAGATCCTCTTGGTAAAGCGGATATTTCACTTCAATTCAAACAAAACGGAAATTTATTCGGTTACAAAAATGTAGAACTGGATGCTTCAGCAACTTATCAATATGTAGAATTGCCATTTGACCTTTCCTACATGAACACACCAGACTCAGTGATAATCACCATATTGTCAAACCGTTGGTCAGACACCTTGGTTTCCAATGTCGGATCAGTTCTGAAGTTGGACAGCATTCATTTCAAGGCTACAGAAGACTCTCAGCAACCTATTAATACCGAAGTTTTAAACGGAGGTTTTGAAGAGTGGAATTCAATAAATTATGAATACCCGGAAAATTACCCCTACAATTCCAATGCAGAATGTGCATCCCGTAATAGACCCTGTGACAACCTTTTCAAAACCGATGACGCCTATCACGGTAATTATGCAGTTAGGCTTGTGACCACCTCTTCCAATGATGAAGTCACATTTGGTAATTTCTTAAATGCGAATCCGAATGATGACGATCCTAGCACATGGGCAGGCGGAATTCCGATCAGCGAAAAACCAATCGGCATCAAAGGCCATTTCAAGTACAATGTTGAAGCAGGAGACACCGCTTTGGTTATTGTTACCTTTAGCAAAGCAGGTCACAATATCGGGTCCTATTTCTTGCCGCTCTATGGAGTTCATAACACCTATACGCCGTTTGAACTGACGTTCAACCCTGCATTGACAGAAACTCCGGACTCCATGATTCTTGGATTTGCATCCAGTTGGGCCATCAAAGAAGCTGGACTTGCCGGAAGCGAACTGTTTATTGACAGCGTTGCATTGACCGGAATTTCTACACAACCGACATTACTGAACGGAGATTTCGAGACTTGGGACAATGTATTGATAGAAACGCCCAAAAACTGGAATATACAAAATGATGAGAACATGGATGCTTGCAGAAAAACATCGGATGCAGCGGTTGGAAACTTTGCCGTAGAACTTGAAACCTACCTTGAAGAAAAAGATGGTGTCATGCGAGCAAAGCCAAGCCAAATTACCAAAGGCTCTTGGAACGACAACGCAGGCAGATGGGACGGAGGAATAGCCTATAACAGTACGCAAAACACCCTGTCATTCTATTATAAATATATACCAAAACAATTAACAGACAGTGCTCAGATTTGGCTGGAATTTAAGAGAGATGGTCAGGATTATAGTTACCAAAACATTTATCTGAAAGCATCAAGTGACTATCAGCAGATGGAAGTTCCGCTAAATCTCCCTATTAGCATGTTTCCACCAAATGAGGTTATTATCGGTGTGCTATCAAATCTTTGGTCAGACACTCTTATTTCTGATGCAGGGTCTATTTTATGGATTGATGAAATAAAATTTGTTGAGAGACAAGGAGGGGGTGATGAACCTAATGACGACATACCTGAAGTTGTTCCAAATGGCGGTTTTGAAGAATGGAATTCAAATGATTTCGAATATCCTGAATACTTCATATACAACAACAATGCAGATAATGCGTTCAATAATACATCATCCAATAACATAACCAAAACGCAAGATGCATTTCATGGTTCTTATGCTGTTAAAATCCTGACAACTCAAACTCAGAATGGACTTAATTTCGGCTATTTATTAAATGGCAACCCTGATGGTAATGACCCAAGTTCGTGGACCGGAGGAATTCCAATCAGTGAAAAGCCAACCGGTATTAAAGGTCATTTCAAATACAATGTTGCATCAGGTGACACCGCTATGGTTTTGGCATCATTCAGAAAATCTGGAACTGAAATCGGTTCGTACTTCCTGCCTCTTTTTGGAATCCATAACACCTATACTCCTTTTGAATTCACCTTTAGCCCGGCACTTACAGAAACACCGGACACTGTTATCATTGGATTTACATCCAGTTGGGCCATTACTGAAACAGGACTTGCCAATAGTGCCTTGTATATTGACAGCATCGCATTCACAGGAATAAGTACACAACCTGCACAATTAAACGGCGACTTAGAATCATGGATCAATAGTAATATTTCAACTCCCGAGAACTGGTTTATTCAAACAGACAAGAAAAGTACCTTCAATAAAACCAACGATGCATCTGAGGGGAACTATGCCATCGAAATTAACACCTATCTTGAGAAAAATGATGGAACATTCAGGGCTAGAGCAGGTGAGATAGCCAACGGCTATTGGAGCGACGACTCCAATAAATGGGAAGGAGGAATGCCTTTTAACAGTACAATGGATACCCTCTGTTTCTCCTACAAATATATTCCGGTTCAACCGACTGATAGCGCACAGGTCTGGTTGAAATATAAAATGAGCGGAAATGAAGTTGGAAATGAGATGATATTCCTGACAGGTTCGAATGAATACAAACAGGTTAAGCTATGGCTTTCCATTAATGATTTCATGATACCGGATAATGTCATCATCGGTTTTCAATCCAATCTTTCGTCAGATACACTGACCTCACACGTAGGATCTGTTCTGACAATTGATAATATTTATTTCAAATCGACTATTATTCCCACACCAGTTGTAACGACGGAAAAAGAGGCAGGAATCAACATCTTCCCGAATCCTACAAATGGCGTGTTCAAAATTCAGGCTATTGGCCAAGATATTGAACGGCTTGATATTTACAATCTATCCGGACAAAAAGTGATGTCCATAGGCAATGATCAAATCCAGTTCGACACGGAAATTGATTTAACCGGCTATCCTCGCGGTATGTATGTTATAAAAATCAGTAGCGGGAATAAAGTCAATGTTAACAAGTTGATACTTAAGTAATTCAAGTCCTAGCAGTTATTCAAAAAAAATCCCCGCCGATATAAATCGACGGGGATTTTCTGTATGATTTGGTTTTAAAAATCAACAATCTGATTATTTGACTGAAATTTTCCGGACAACTGTCCCCATTTTGACAATGTAATATCCTTTAGGCAATTCCAGCTGAAACTCTTGATTGCTACTTTCGATTTTTTCATTAAAAACCCTGACCCCAACAATACTCAACACTTCCAACTTTTCTCCAACCACTGCATTTAGCAATTGCAAGGTTTTACCCTTGAGTAAAACAGAGACTGTGGTATCTTGAGAAACAGTCACAACCACTTTTTCACTCTTTTGAGCATTCAAAGAAGCAAATAACATAAAAGATAGAAAGATGAATGCAAATCTTTTCTTCATTAGAACAGACTTTTGGCCAAAACAAAGATAGCATAAGTGCTAATAAAAAGCAAATGAATCCTGTTAGATTTCTATAAGCATTCCTTCATTGGCCAAAACAGTGTTTGGAAAAATAAGGCGAGCCTCGTCCAATAGCCCACTTTCATTGGCATATCTGGCAGAATAATGACCGATGACAAGCTTTCCTACATTCGCTTTCAACGCAATCGTGGCTGCATGGGCTGCTGTTGAATGCATGGTATTTT
>JALNXZ010000055.1 GCA_023230125.1 Bacteroidales bacterium
AGGTATCCAAGCCCCAGCCTTTTCGACCGATTGTAGGAATGACAGGTGCCCCTAAAAGCTTGCTCAACTGCAAATGGTCCAACTTGCAGCCGGAATCCTGAAGCTCATCATACATATTCAGCGCAATGACCATACGCAAGTTCATGTCAATAAGCTGCGAAGTCAGAAAAAGATTTCGTTCCAAATTGGAAGCATCCACCACATTCACCACCACATCGGGTGCTTCTTCGGCCAAGTGTTTTCGCACATATACCTCTTCCGGCGTGTATGCAGAAAGAGAATACGTTCCAGGTAAATCTACAATCTTAAAGGTGTAATCCCTGAAGCGGAAACTTCCTTCTTTGGCATCCACTGTTACACCGCTATAGTTGCCAACATGCTCATGAGCACCTGATGCCTGATTGAAAAGGGATGTTTTTCCACAATTCGGATTACCGACCAATGCAATGTTGATATGTTTTCGTTTTGAAAAGGCAATCTTCAGAAGTTCATCCTCACTGATGACACCATTGTAGGCATCTGTTTCCAAAGTCTCAAGTGCTTCTCTGTTACTGACCACTTCAATATTCTCAGCTTCACTCCGGCGCAACGAAACCTCATAGGCCATAATCTTATACTTGACAGGATCCAACAATGGGGCATTCTGCAAAGACTCTACCACTTTGCCACGGACAAAACCCATTTCAATAATGCGTTTTCGAAATCCGCCATGTCCGAAAACCTTGACGATAACCGCCTTTTCTCCTGTCTTTAAATCTGAAAGTTTCATATTGAATATTTATTCCAAAGGACATTACAAAGTTAGTTCATGAGAATGTATCAGGCAATACCCATTTACGGAATTCAGTTTAAAATTTTCAAGTTGTTTATATTGATGCCATTAAATAAATAACTACTTTTGTTTACAACAAAACCCTTCTCTGATGGCTTCCATACCGAATATTCTGATTGTTGATGACAACATAGATAACCTCCTCTATTTGGAGATACTATTGCGTAACCTTCAGGCTAAACTGATTAAGGCTGTTTCTGGATATGAGGCATTGAAAATCACTAAAAATATTGATCTTTCACTGGCCATTCTGGATGTACAGATGCCATGCATGAACGGCCTTGAACTCGCTATTCACATCAATAAAAACCGTGCAGAGCGCAAAGTTCCCATTATTTTCCTGACAGCGGCCTACCCCGACAGCTCCAAGATTGAAGAAGGTTATGATGCCGGTGCTGTAGATTATATCATCAAACCACTAAACAAGGTCATTCTCATCAGTAAAATCAATGTTTTCCTCGAACTTCACTGGCAACAGGCCAGATTGATGGAAAATGCTGAGAAACTCAGGGTTTCCGAATCGAAGCTCCTGCAAGCCAAACAAGAACTGGAACAACTCAACCAATACCAAATCAAAGCCATTGAGGAAGAACGTACTTATATTTCCTTTCAGGTTCATGACGAACTTGGACAATCGATGACAGCCCTAAAAATGGATTTGAGTTGGGTGCGCCAAAATTTGGACAAGAAAGATCAAATTGAACAAAAAATGGGGAAAATGATAGAGATGACAGACGATGTCATTCGGAAAGTACAACACATTTCCTCAGAATTACATCCCGGAATGTTGGATGACCTCGGGCTTGTAGCAGCCATTGAATGGTACTGCGGAGAATTTGAAGAAAGAACAGGCATCCCATGTAAATTATCCCTGGATGACATGGATTCTGAAATCACCACCATCAATCTCACATTGTTTCGCATATTGCAGGAAGCACTAACAAATGTTATCCGTCATTCGAAAGCAACAACCACAAAAGTCGATCTTATCAATCAGAAAGATGAGATTACTCTCAGAATTTCAGACAATGGACATGGTATTCCACAAGAAAAATTGAATTCAGGAAAATCTTTCGGAATCATCGCAATGCGACAAAGGGTTCAACAATGCGGAGGAAATATTGATTTTTTATGCAACTCAAAAAACGGGGCCACCATAGAGGTCAAAATTCCTAAAACAAATTTCTCATGAAAGTTCTTATTGCTGATGATCACGCAATCGTGCGCGAAGGAGTCAAACAAATCGTAAAAACTCTCCCTGAAGTCTCCTTAATTGAAGAAGCAACAGATGGAAATGATGCTTTTTCAAAAATCTGCAATACAGAATACGATTTGGTCATTCTAGATATTTCCATGCCCGGAATGTCAGGATTGGATATTCTTCAAAGGATTAAGGACAGAAATATCCAAACCCACCTACTCATTTTCAGTTTTTACCCACAAGAACAGTACGCCATCCGCGCCTTTAAGCTTGGTGCCTCTGGCTATCTGTCCAAAGACAGCGCATTTGATGAACTTGCAAAGGCCATCAGGAAGATAGCCGCCGGAGAAAAATATGTTTCTGCGGCATTGGCTGAAAAGCTAATTTTTCAGGATTCCAGCATGGATGGGAGACTACCCCATGAGCAACTCTCCGAACGGGAATTTCAGGTAATGATCTTACTGTCAAAAGGCAAATCCGTGATGGAAATTGCCAATGAAATTTTTATTTCAGACAAGACTGTAAGTACTTATAGGATGCGAATCATGGAGAAAATGAACTTGAAAAAGAATGCAGACCTTACCATGTATGCCGTGAGAAACAAACTTATAGAATAAAATACTTCTTGGAAAAGTCCATGCGGTGGTGTAGGTGATTGCCCTACACGATAATCAGGCTTCCCCCTACTTATTATCACAGCTTTCCTTATCTTCTCAGGAAAATATATAGTATATATTTGTACAGTGATGGTAATTCCTCACGAATCTATAATAAGCGATTAAACAAAGAAAACGAACCGTTACATATTTTTCTGATACCACTCCTATTGTATGTAACTGGTTCGTTTACTCAAAGTTCAGTTACAGTCTCTATTTTCAAGACAATAAACATCAATAAGATTTTGGATCTGAACTTTGAAGAAGTGGCTGTTAGAATGGATTTTATGCATTCTAAAACCTGTTAACAAAAAAGGGATATCGTCCCCAATATCCCTTTTTATTTCTTCGCAACTATTTATTCCGGATGGATAGCCTCTACAGGACAAACGTCTGCACAAGTTCCACAATCGGTACATACCTCCGGATCAATTTTATAGACATCACCTTCAGAGATAGCTTCTACCGGACATTCATCGATGCAAGTTCCGCATGCGATGCAATCTTCGCCAATAACATGAGCCATGATACAATAGATTAAATGAGTATTAATTAGCAGTGCAAATGTACGGAATTTTGGAAATCTTCCAAACAAAGCTGCAATATTTCATATTAAAAATCGTTTATTCTTTTGTTATTGACGAGACATAGATAGAAAAGCAAGGATGAGAAACATAAAAACGTATATACTTCTTTTGAATATCATACTCTGGGGTCAATTTGGAACATTGACTGCTCAGTATCGGGTTCAGTATCTTCAATATGAAGATCTGAAACCTTACCATTTTGGCTTTTTGGTAGGAATTCATACACAAGACCTGATTTTTCAACATTCCGGAATCAAGGATGCAGATGGACATCAATGGTATGCCAACGTTGCTTCTTATACACCTGGATTTTCCGTTGGCGTTATTGGCGATTTAAGACTGGCAGATTTTTTGAGCTTACGGATTACCCCTACCATCCATTTTGGAAGCAAAGAAGTAACCTTGATGTCCGACGAGGTAAATGCCATTGCCACACAAACTTCTGTTCGATCAAATTATATCATGATTCCCTTTAATCTCAGATATCGGGGAGCCCGCACCAACAATTTTCGTCCTTACATCATCAGTGGTTTCAGCGCAGGTATGGATATGGGGAGAGATAAGCATGAGCCCATTTTATTGAAACCCGTCAATCTCTATTGGGAAATCGGGACTGGTTGTGATTTCTACCTTCCCTATTTTCGCTTGGTTCCGGAATTAAAATTTTGTATTGGAATTGGTGACATATTCGACCATGACAGATCTGATATGGATAGTGAATCCTATCTCAAATACACCAATGCCTTTGATAAAATCACCTCCAGATTGGTGGTATTTACACTCCAATTTGAATGATCTTACGGCCATGATATGTATAAATAATCAAAAAATCAATTATTTGGAAATTTTGGATACTGTTCTTGTTTTACCCGATTATTTTTGCTTCCTTTGCACCCGCTTTGTGTAATCGCTGGCAGGAAATAGAGTAGCCTGTTATGTTGCGCCATTCACTCACTAATAAATGTCTTATTATGGACTTAATGAAAATTGCCGAAGAGGCCTTCGCCACAGGAACTCAACATCCATCTTTTAAGAGTGGAGACACTGTAACAGTTGCTTACCGTATTAAGGAAGGTAATAAAGAACGTATACAGCAGTATCGAGGCGTTGTAATAAAAATTGCCGGACATGGCGTAAAAAAACGTTTTACAGTTCGAAAGATGTCTGAAAACGTTGGCGTGGAACGTATTTTTCCACTTGAATCTCCGTTTATCGACAACATCACTGTCAACAAAGTTGGTAGAGTTCGAAGAGCAAGACTCTTCTATTTACGCGGCCTAACCGGTAAAAAAGCACGCATCAAAGAAAAGAGATCATAAACATCTCATTTTCAATGGACTTAAACAAAAAAAGCAGCTTTATGACAAAGCTGCTTTTTTTTGTTTAAGTCCACATACCTTTCTCTACTCTTAAAAAAACCAAAAATCTAGTTATTCTGCATTTATAACGAATTAATTTCATAATTTCGTCTTCGGTTAAATGTCTTCAGATCATATCTTACACCTTGATCATGTGTCACTCTGCATCCATCAATTCTGTCAAACAAACATGCAGGAATACAAAATGCGGACTGTTTCATCCGATCTGAAATCTAAAATTATTTTCAAGTGAAAAAATCTATCATTTTCTGCTTTGCATTGATTTTCTCAATCAATCTTTTTGCTCAGGCATCTGCCCCCAATGCTTCTATTCCAAAAACCAACGAAATAGCAATCACTCATCTGACCAATCAAATCAAGATTTTTCCACAGGAAAAAATATACCTGCACATTGACAAGCCCTACTATTCTGCAGGAGAGCGGATTTGGTTCAGAGCTTACATGGTACATGCCACAGTGCATACACCTCTGTATTTCAGCAGATACATTTATGTGGAATTGGTTAATGCACACAATGAGGTGGTTCTCCGAAAAAAGATCCGCCCCATCGACGAAACACAATTTTTTGGGCAGATTGAAATATCACCGGATATAGCAGAAGGCTGGTATTCTATCAGAGCCTACACCAAATTCATGCAAAACATTGATGAAAATTATTTTTTTCGTCAAAGAGTTTATATATGTAATTCACTGAAAGGCCTAAGTGGGATTACCATTGATGAGAACACAGGCAGCTACAACAGCGATTTCAAAAAAGCGACAGAACAAAAAGCGGACTTTGATGTCCAGTTCTTTCCTGAAGGTGGACATTTGGTTGCAGGGAATTTTCAAATGGTCGGTTTTAAGGCAATTGCAAAGAATGGTCTAGGAACAGATGTCAGTGGAAGAATTATAGATGAACAAAATAAAGACATCTGCACTTTTAAAAGCAGTCATCTAGGAATGGGTCTCTTAGCCATGAAACCAGAAGCCGGAAAGACTTACAGTGCCATCTGTGAGGATAACCGTGGTCTGAGCATAACAGTCAAACTTCCAGAAGTATCTGTACAACACTACGCGTTAGCTATGAAACAAAACGCGACCCTCATCAACGTTTCCGTACTTACACCAAACGCAGCACCAAGAACAGATACGCTCTATCTGATTGTCAGTCTCAGGGGACAGCCCATTTTCCAAAGCTCCCTATCGCCAGAAAATGCCGGCATTACATTTTCCAAAGAAGGTGTTTCTTCAGGGGTGACCCAATTGCTTCTTTTAAACAAAAATGGCGAATTGCTCAGTGAAAGGTTGCTATATATTTTCGGAGAAGACAAGACAAACCTAAACATTGCATTAAATAAACCTTATTATACGAAAAGAGACGCTGTACATGCGACCATCGTTTTGAATGATTCAAAGGGTAACCCTGTTGAAAGTGATTTTTCCATCAGTGTGACTGATGACAATGATATCAAAATTGACTCGAATGAAACGACCATCGAAAGTTACTTGCTTCTTCAATCAGACTTAAAAGGATATATCGAAAATCCAAACTGGTATTTCAATCCAGTAAACAAAAGCACTTCCTACCAAATGGATTTACTGATGCTTACCCAGGGATGGAAACGCTACAATATTCCAGCTGTTCTTGTAGGAAACTATGACAAAGGCCGTGGTTTTCCCTTGGAACAGGGTCCTGTCATTTCCGGAAAAGTCCAGAATTTCCCTGCAAGGAGAGGTTTGCCCAAAAATAATGTATCTTTTCTTGTGCATAAAAAAATGAACTTTGACATGACCACCACAGACAATCGTGGCCATTTTTCATATCAAAGTGCGGAATACCCGGACAGCACAAGAATTATGGTACAAGCTGAAAAAAAACCTGGTGCTTATATTGAACTGATTGTATATCCTGACACCTTTCCCAAAGTGGGTATATCATGTGTATACCCTGATGACATCAAACAAAACTTAGCCATGAAAGATTTTTCAAAGAAAAGTCGGGAAAGATATCACTATCAAAATGGAATGAAGTCAATATCTCTGAAAGAGGTCGTGGTTACTGCAAAAAAAGTGGACAAGAACAAGAAAATCAGGGAGGAACGCGCAGGAGGCATGTATTCTTACCCGAACTATACCTTTGATGAAGAAGCTATTTCAAGGGTAACAAACCTTGCAAATCTGCTCATGCAGGCTCCTGGTGTAATGGTCAGCAGTGATGGGACAAGTATAACAATCCGAAACAACACCCCACTGATTATGGTTGACAATATGGAAAGCACCATGGAAGAATTAAGTTCCATCAATCCTTCAGATGTACTAATGATCGATATATTAAAAGATCCTTCAGAAACCTTGATGTTTGGTTCCAAAGGTCAAGGTGGTGTCATCTATATCTATTTGAAACGGATGGAAGACAGAGAAGAAGAAGAACCAGAGGAAATGGGAAGACATCAGGTCGAATATATGCCTCTGGGATATTCATTACCAGCAGAATTTTATGTTCCGAGATATCAGGTGGAGGAGAACAGGCAAGACCCGATTCCTGACCTGAGAAGCACCATCTTCTGGAAACCAATAGTCAAGAGCAATGCGAATGGTCAGGCAGACCTCTTCTTCTATACCGCCGATACCCCGGGGACATACACTATAACCGCAGAGGGCATCACTCCGGGAGGAGAAATCATACATTATCAAGGGAAATTGGATCACAAATAAATACTTGGATATGAACAGTTTAAAATTTGAAGGAAAAGGATTTGAGTTTTTTAAAATTCATTTCGTTAATGTCATTCTGACTATTCTGAGCCTGACTTTCCTTTATCCATGGGCCAAAGTCAGGGAACTTAACTATTTTTGTCAAAAAATTTTTCTGGCAGGGAAACCTTTCATTTTTACAGGTAAAGTGAAGGATTTCTTTAAAGGATATATTAAAACCATTCTAGCCAGTCTGCTATTGATCGTTATTTGTATCAGCGGATTGGTACTCTCTGTCTCTTTTCAAGGATCTATACTCTCTGTCGTGATTATCTTGATTTCCTGCATGATTATTCTCGGACTTTTGTATTTCTTTGCACCCATTATTTTACACGGATCACTCAACTACAGGTTAAATCATACATTATGGGGGGAAGTAAAGCCTTCATACAACGGAAAATTAAGCGAACTAGTCACTTTATGTTTTACAGGAGCCATCCTTACCACATTGACAGCAGGCATTTATAGTGCTTGGTATCATGTAAAACTTTCCAAATACCTGCTTCAGAACTTTCGGTTTGGCAGTCTAAGGTTTGATTTTAGTGGAGAATCAAAAAAGCTCTTCCTGCTTTTACTGAAAGGTTTCTTACTGAGCCTGATTACTTTTGGAATTTACGGAATCTGGTTTATTAAACAGCTTTATGAATATTCAGTGAAAAATATCGTGGTGAAAAAAGGAGACCACGAATTCAAGTTGATTTCCAATGCGAATCCTTTGGAAGTTTTTGAGATGGCAGTTGGTAATTTTTTATTGATAAGCCTCACCTTGGGTATTGGTGCTTCATGGGCATATATGCGTTATTATCACTTCGTCATTGATCATTGCATCATACCTGAAGACTTTGACATCAGCTCCATTCTGGATAATGTTAATGAAGCCGAGATAACAAGAGACACAAGTTTAACCAACAATAACTGGTTGGATAAATGGAATCCGACTTTTATCGCTTGATTTTAGCCGCGTGGATCAACACCCCACATCAATTTTTTTCTGAGTGTGTTGATAAAAGTATGACCAGGACGTTTGATAGCCTTAACACAATGATCCGCCTTGGTAATTTGTAGCTTTACAGAACAAGGCATCGTATACGAACGCCCATCCAAAGAGACCAAAAAATTTTGACTACGGCTTTCCACTTCCAACTCAATGATAGCAGAATCGTCTAACACTAAAGGTCTGGCCGTCAGATTATGGG
>JALNXZ010000056.1 GCA_023230125.1 Bacteroidales bacterium
TGTGATGTCTATCTTTCCAGTGGCATCCATGGCATCGATTGCGTTCTTGCAAAGGTTTTCGATGACCCATTCAAATAGGGGAACATTGAGGTATACACTGATGTCTTCGACTGGAATATGGGTGGTGATGACGATTTTTCGGGAGCTTCGGTTACGCATGTATTGCACGGCGTTATCAAGAGCAGGTTTAATATCTTGTGGTGTAGGTTCTGGTTTGGAACCGATTTTGGAGAAACGTTCGGCAATGGTATGTAATCTTTGGGTGTCTTTTGTTATTTCAGTCAAAAGTTTTTCGTCGACATTCTTGAGCTTCAGAAGTTCTATCCAGGCCATCAGAGATGAAATGGGCGTACCAAGCTGGTGCGCAGTCTCCTTGGACAGACCGACCCAAACCCTGTCTTGCTCTGCGCGTTTGGAAGTATTTAGGGCATAAAGTGTCACTGCCAGAAAGATGAACATGACCATAAGTTGAATAAATGGAAAATAAGTCAACTTCTTCAGGAACTTGGAATCGTCGTAGTAAATATAGTGGGAAATCTCATCATTGATCTTGATTTCTATGGATTCGTGCTTTCTTATGATTTTCTGGCTAATGTTTTGAAGCTCTTCATCGCTGGGATCTTCTGGTATATCAAGGTTTTTATAGTCAATGATTTTTCCTTTATTGTCAACAAGCACCACAGGAATATTTGTATTGCCTTCAATGACTTTCAGGCTAAGAGTGTA
Organism: Bacteroidales bacterium; assembly: GCA_023230125.1. GTDB lineage: Bacteria > Bacteroidota > Bacteroidia > Bacteroidales > UBA1402 > UBA8389. The sequence goes on from JALNXZ010000056.1 coordinate 727, forward strand.
ATCCATTTCTACGCCATCTGAAGGTTCGGCGGCAAAAAGGCGTATGGCTTCAGCCCACAATTCCATTTTTTTCTTTTCTTCACCGGCAAGGTCTTTAGCCAATCGATTGGAAAAGAGGGTAGAGGTAATAGTGATGATGGCTGCTCCTGCAAAGAAAGCAATCCGCATATAAAAAGAAGAATCGTGTTTTAGTGCCATGGTTATTAAATCCTTTAAATTTCAAGTGCTGCAGATACCGGACAGTGATCGGAATGCACGGCTTCGGTGTGAATCCTTGCAGCTTTCAGCCTGTCTTTAAGTGACTCGGTAATCAAATGATAGTCAATTCGCCAGCCAAGGTTCTTTTCTCGGGCAAAGGAACGATAATTCCACCAGCTATAGTTATCAGGGTTTTGATTAAAAACGCGAAAAGTGTCAATAAAACCAGATTCAATCAGCTGATCAAACCAGACACGTTCTTCGGGCAAGAATCCTGACATGTTTTCGTGACGTTCAGGATGGTTAATATCAACGGCCTTGTGGCAAATATTGAAATCACCACATATCAAAATGTTGGGACGTTCTTTTCTCAGTTCTTTCAGGAAATCAAAGAAGTCTGCCAAAAAGGCCATCTTAAAGACTTGCCTGGCATCCCCCATACTTCCGGAAGGTACATACACGCAAAGAATGCTTAAATCGCCGAAATCAACTCTTAAAACTCGCCCTTCGCTGTCATAAATGTTTTTGTTCATACCTGCTACAACCCGATCCGGCTCTTTTTTCGAAAGAATGGCCACGCCACTATAACCTTTTTTTTGGGCGGAATGATAATAACAATGTGGATATCCAGCTTCCCAGAAAAACGCAGAATCAATTTGTTCAGGCTGAGCTTTTGTTTCCTGAAAGCAAACCACATCGGCATTTTCCTCTTTCAGATAATCTGCCAGACCTTTGCTGATTGCTGAGCGAACACCGTTTAGATTGTAAGATAGTATTTTCATGGAATGATCATTTTATTCCTTAAATGCGTTTTCTGTATTTTTCTGGAAAAATTTTGATGCAAAAACGAATTCGTTTAATTTTTCATTTTTGGCATAAAATAAATCCTCTTTGCATCCTTCCCATTCTTTGTCTCCCTGATAAATGAATATGATCTTTTCGCCCATTGTGACCACCGAATTCATATCATGGGTGTTAATGATGGTGGTCATCTTATATTCTTTTGTGATATCCATGATTAGTTCGTCAATCTTGATAGATGTAAGAGGGTCTAATCCAGAGTTTGGTTCGTCGCAAAACAAGTATTTTGGATTTAAAGAAATTGCTCTTGCAATGGCTGCTCTTTTCTGCATACCACCACTTATCTCAGATGGAAACTGAGAATATATATCTTTCAGACCTACACGGTCCAGACAATATCTGGCTCGTTTCACTTTATCTTTATTGTTTAGTTCGGAGAACATCCGCAAGGGAAACAATACATTTTCTTCGACAGTCAAAGAATCAAAGAGAGCTGATCCCTGAAACAGCATACCCAATTCGCTGCGTAGATTGGTTCGTTCCTTTTGTCCCATTTCAGCAAAACGCCTGTTGTCGTATAAGATATCCCCGGAGTCCGGTTCGAGAAGGCCAATGATACATTTTAGCAGTACTGTCTTTCCTGAGCCACTTTGTCCGATGATTAGATTGGTTTTTCCTGTTTCGAAAACCGTGCTTATTCCTTTGAGTACCTCATTTTGGTCAAAAGATTTATGGATGTCTTCGAGCCTAATCATGATAATAAAATTTTTGTAAGGATGACATTCAGCATCAGTATCAGAATACTGCTGTTCACAACAGCATTGGTACTGGCTTTACCAACGTCCAGCGCTCCTCCGTAAGCGTAATACCCGTAATAGGATGATACAGATGCGATAATAAAAGCGAAAATGACAGATTTGATCAAGGAATAATAAACATACCACGGGATAAACCAATATTGGATTCCATATATGTAAGTAGCAGGTGTTATAAGGTCAGTCATCAGACTGATAAAGTAGCCGCCAATCAAACCGCAGAACATGCTCCAAATCACCAGAAGTGGGATAAAGAGTACAAAACCTGTAATTTTAGGGAGAATAATGTAGTTGGCGGAGTTAACTCCCATAATATCCATGGCGTCAATTTGTTCAGAAATGCGCATGGTGCCGATTTCGGAAGCAATGTTTGACCCGACTTTACCTGCCAGTATCAGGCAAAGGATGCTGGAACAAAATTCAAGCAATAAGGTATCACGGGTTACCAGACCTACAGTATAGCTTGGGAGTAGCGGATTTTCAATATTCATCTGGGTTTGCATGGTCATGACTGCACCCATAAATAACGAGATGATAAATGTGATTGGAAGGGAGTTAGCCCCCAACTTTTCAACCTCTTTCACAGTTTGTTTGAAAAAAAGTTTCCATTTCTGTGGAAGGGAAAAAGTCTGATACATAAGAATGCTGTATCTTCCAACGTGTTCCAGTAGATTCATTAAGTATTATTTGTTTGATTTGCAATGCAAATATACTTTAAACCTTTTAACGCACATGTTTTTTTCAAGTACTTTTAGTACTTTTGTGGCCAAGTCATGCAAAACGACTGTTTGTAAAAACGAACACAATATGCCGGAACAAGAGTTGGTGCTTCGCACTGAAAATTTGGTAAAACGTTATCGAAATCGTACGGTTGTGGATCATGTGTCCATAGAACTGCACCAAGGTGAGATTGTTGGGCTTTTAGGACCCAATGGGGCAGGAAAAACAACCACTTTCTATATGACGACCGGTTTGGTTATACCGAATGAAGGTCGGATTTTTTTGGGTGATACGGATATTACTGATTTTCCTGTTTATAAACGTGCTCAAAGTGGTATTGGATATTTGGCACAGGAAGCTTCCGTTTTTCGAAAGATGACGGTAGAAGATAATATCAAATCTGTTTTGGAAATGACCAAGATGGCACCTTCTGCCCAAAAGGAAAAACTTGAGAGCCTGATTTCAGAATTTCATCTCGAAAAAGTTCGTAAAAACATTGGAGACCGCTTATCTGGTGGAGAGCGCCGCCGTACTGAAATTGCGCGCTGTCTGGCTATCAGCCCAAAGTTCATCATGCTTGATGAACCTTTTGCAGGTGTTGACCCAATTGCCGTGGATGATATCCAGCAAATCGTTGCCGGCCTGGTGACGAAGAATATCGGTATTCTGATTACGGATCACAATGTGCAAGAAACATTGTCTATCACCGATAGGGCATATATGCTTTTCGAAGGGAAGATTCAGTTTAAGGGTACACCTTCTGAGCTTGCAGCCAATGAGATTGTCCGTAGAAAATATTTGGGCGTAAACTTCGAATTAAAAAGAAAAACGCACCGTTAATTTTTTAAAAGTGCGTTTCTTTTTCTGGTTAAGGTGTAAAAAATCCATTTTAGATAAATTCATCCCCTTTCTTTAACTGAGTGTCTATCACAAATTGACGAATCTCCTGCTCATTCTCTTTTTTGCAGATCATCAGGACATTTCCGGATTCAGCAACAATATACCCATCCATCTTGTGGAGAACAACCAATTTATCTTTTGGTAAGGAAATCAGGTTGTCGTGACTGTCATACAACAAGGCGTCACATTTAAGTACGGCATTCTGGTTTTCATCTTTCGGAGATAATTCATGGAGTGAGCCCCAAGTTCCCAAATCAGACCATCCAAAATCAGCTGTAAGTACATATATGTTAGAAGCCTTTTCCAGAATTCCATAATCAATGGAAATGTTGGGACATGCTGGAAAAATGTTGTCAATGAACTCTTCTTCTTTTGGCGTGTTAAAATATTCTTGCCCGTTATTGAAACGACTGGCGATGTCTGGCAACAATTCGTCAAAAGCACTGAGTATGGTTTGTACGTTCCATAGGAAAATGCCGGAGTTCCACATGAATTCTCCGCTTTCATAAAAGACTTTGGCTAATTCTTTATTGGGCTTTTCGGTAAATGTCTTGATCTTCGATATGTTATCAAGCTTTTCGGTGTCAATCTGGATATATCCGTAACCGGTTTCAGCGCGGTTTGGTTTCATGCCTAAAGTAAGTAGTGTCCTATGTTTTGAGACGAATTCAAGACCTTCACAAATGCGCTTCAAAAAGTCTTGTTCTTTCAGGATGAGATGATCGGAAGGAGCAACCACCATGTTTGCCTTGGGGTTGACGGCCCTGATTCTATTGGCAGCGAAAGCGATACAAGGCGCAGTGTTACGACGCTGAGGTTCGAGTAAAATTTGATTTTCTTTAAGTTCAGGAAGCTGCTCCATGGTCAGTCCCTTGTACTTTTTGTTGGTTACAATATAGATGTTTTCAATAGGAATGATTTGACGAAAACGATCAAATGTTTGTTGTAGTAGCGAACGTCCAGTCCCGAAAAAATCCAGAAATTGTTTTGGATAAGTGGTGCGGCTTGCCGGCCAAAAGCGGCTTCCAATACCGCCACTCATAATGACACAATAGCTGTTGTTCATAGGTGATAAAATTGATTGCACGTTTTGTCTGGATAGGGCAAAAGCAAATATTGTATTCTTTTGCCGTGTTAAAAAAACGAGTGTTTAAAATTCAAGAGCCAATAGGTCAAAGATAAGTAAATAGGCAGATTTTGCCAATGATTTTGTGTTTATTCTATTTTTTTCCAGACGTTTTATCGCTTTTTTTTATTTTTTTCCTATCGGCTTCTTTCTGTAATTGTCTTTGACTCTTTTCCCATAGGGACGTATCAATATTTAAAAATTCTTTTTCCAATCTTTCCTGTTCAGCTTTGATGGTCTCCGGAGTCTTGCAATATTGCATGATGGTCTGATTTTTCAGATTGGAAACTTTGTATATATCTCCTTCATAACGGCGTTGATTGAAGTAGTCATAGGCACTGAGTCTGGTGGCACTGTTCAAGGAATCAGCCGAAACGGGTATTTGGGACAAATAGGGTTTCAATGATTCAAAGGAAATCCAGAACATGGGATAGGTACGGGTTTCTCCCATTTCGTCGTCACGAACCAATATTGGACACAAGGCAACAGGCTTTGCATTGACCGTAGAATTTCGTTGATCCAGATACCACAGTTCTTTGATATAATATAAAGTCACTTCAGTGCTTGGAATATCCACGGCATCAATCTCGAAAATGCTGGCATTTGCTTTTTTTGGATCATTCTTTTCTCTGTATGGGATTTCAAAGCGTTTAAGTAAATCTTTAAATTTGATAGCATAGGCATCGGTAAATATTTCTCTGCCATCAAGATATTCGTAACTAGAAATCTTATTGTTGGCTACCAGATCAAAAATCAAGGAAAATAGGTTCATTCTATCTCCAATGGGTTCAACAGGATAGTAGAGAATTCCATTTTGACTTTTCTTTAAATCAATCATGCGATACACATCCCTTTTCCATACAATATCTTCCCCTCTGGCTAACTGTGATTCGGGGATCTTGCTCTTTTTGAGAGAAACTTCAGAGAAAGAACCAGAGTTCTCCGTTGAAGATGTCGGCTTGTTTTGTGCATTCAACCCACCAGTCATACCAAAAATCATTAAGGTACAAACGATTAGTATGCTATTTATTCTTTTCCTGTACATCTTTATAGTTTATTAGTTTAGTTGATAATAATTTCCATAGGAGCAAGTATTTGTTCGATTCTATCTGGTCCCATAGCCCTGATATCTGAAACCCAAATACGTTTGCCACGCGAAAGGCTTCTGATCTGTGACTTTTGACGATCTGAAAATTTGGAACTTTGTGAAGTCTCCGACAAGGTATTTCCCATAGAGTCGTATGTAAATGTTTTGAACGACAATACTGTAAAATTGACTTCCAGGAGGTCGTCATCAAGTGCTGCGATGATACCTGGAGCTTCAAGTATCAAAACTTTTGACAGACCCTTCCCTCCTTTATATCGGCGGATTATTCCGTTGTTGTCATGATATTCGATGAAAGCCCTTGGCTCAGGCAGAGGTCGTACCCTGAAGGCAGTTTTGGCAACTTCCTGATTGCGGCCATCCATGTTGGCTATAACCGAAATGATACATTCTTTTCCGACTGCTGTCGGTCTGGCTATCCAGTCATAACCTGAACGAACCAGTGTACCGTTATTGATGGTAGCACTGATTTTTTGACCAGTAACACCCGGTACGGATATGCTCACCTTGTTGTTGATGCCTGCATAAAGCACGTTCATCAAAGTATTGGATACAGTTGCCATCGGTTCGACAACAGTATATTTCTGTGAAAATTTATGACGTTGCAGACTTCCGTCACCACGGCGCATTTCAATATATCCATCTACAGGAAAAACTCCTGATTTGCTGGCAAAGGATTCATAAAGACCGTTTTTTTGGGTGTCAAGAACTCTTCCGTTTACATAAACTTGCGGGCGTTGCGTAGAGTCTTCGGCTGAAAGGATGATGTTGGCACGATAGGTCCCACCGCGAACTACATTTTCTGAATTCGGGATGACGTATGCCTTGATCTGATTGACACGGAAATCTCCGACATCAATATTATTGGTCAATATATGCAGGACTTCCCCCTCCGCATAACGGATGTCGTTCTGCAGTTTGGTAAACATGGCTACAACAGCACCGACCGGCATATTCTCAAACATGGAAGATTCCCAGTTATGTCCTTGCCTTTTTGCCCGCTTGGATGGCTTTGTATTGAAATTGTCCATGATGATTTTCCTTTTCAGGCTATCATTCACCAATACGACAATACGTTCACGGTAATTATCGATGGCTTTTTTCAGTTGTTTTCCTTTTTTTCCGGTTGGGGGCAACATAACCCTGGCTGCCGCATCCAGATTGTCACTTCTCTGTATGTTGTGGATGTCGGCATCATCGCCGTCACATTCACGGACTACTTCCCATTTCAAGGAATCTATATCATCGTATAGGGCATCAGATCTTCGCTTTAAATCCAATGCGAGGTCATACCATTCTTTTGTTTTCTCAGGATTTGCTTTATAATGTTCTTCAAAATCCCAATAGAGTGCATTATTCTGCGCACTGGCATTCTGAGTGCTCGTAGTCAGGCTATCATCAACCAATTCGAAACCACCCAGGACGTCTGACGAAACATTCAATGCCAACATGCACAACAATAAGATGTACATCAGGCCGATCATTCGTTGCCTCGGGGTCTCGGGGGCGTTGCTTGCAGGCATAGTTAATTGCTTTTATTTAATTCTTTAAATAGACTTTAGGATCAGGATTCTTTTGGGGATTCAGAACCTTTCCCAGGATTGAATCCGCCAAAAATGATATTGGGCGTCATTGCTTCCAGCATCCGAGAATAAATGGTATTGAGTTTGGAAAGATTTTCTGCCAGATTTTCTGTTTCCTTGTTGAAACGGTCACTATCACCCATGGATCCTTCGTACATATCCTTGATGTGAACCAATCCTTTGTTTACGCGGTCTATCGTGTCTATCTGAGAACTGATGCTCTTAAGCTGGATCTCATAAATAGTATTCAAGCCCATCAGGTTGCGGTTTAGATTTCCCATTTGTTCTACATAACCTTTTGAGTTGTTGGAAATATCGTCTGAATTTTCAGTGATGTTCCGGTAAGAATCCAACAAAACATTAGATACTTCTGCCAACGAACCGGTAGCATCGCTGAATCTATTCAAGTTGTCAGACATACCTGAGAGTTGGCTGAGGTATTTTTCTGTAATGACGGAAACATCGGCCAGATTGTTCAGCTGGTTGACAGCTTCTCCCATACGT
>JALNXZ010000057.1 GCA_023230125.1 Bacteroidales bacterium
ACACCAACTTCCAACACCTCCGATGCCAAAGATCACGACTTTGACAGAAGCAATTTGTTCCATTTTTTTCGGACCATACAGCAATTCTGTACGGTTAAAAAGGCCTTTTTCCAATCCCATCATTCTATTTGATTCAATCAATCTTTCTTTTAAAGGAGCGGCAAAGTTACAAAATTTAACCAGTTGAGTTGCTGGTATTATTATTTGATTTTTAATCTCATGCCTATCCTCACGTTTGAACTTTTCAGATGATTTATATTTTGTAAACGCTTCACTGTAGTACCATACTGCCTGGCAAGAGCATACAAAGTGTCGCCTTTCTGAATGATTACAAAACCACTAGAAACATCGGTGTTTGAACTTTTTTCAGTTTCAGTTTTAAATTCAACCTTGTTTTCTATTTCAATCTCAGTGCCATTTTTGGTTTCACTTTCTACCTTATTAACAGGTGCGTACGCTAAAACAGGTACTATAACAGTACAGTTGTTGAAGTTAAAAAAATGCTCCGGGTTTTGGGGAACTCTGTTGAACCGGATTTCAAAATGTAGATGATTTGTTGTTGCACGGCCGGTACGTCCTCCCAAACCTACAACCTCACCTGCAGCTACAGTTTCTCCTTCCTTCACGATGCATTTACTTAAATGCGCATAATAAGTCTCAATATTATTGGTATGTTCTAGAATAACCAGATTCCCATAACCAGAATAAGGGGCAGACATTTTAACCATTCCGCTGAAGGCAGCCCTGACCGTGTCGCCTTTTTGGAGTTTAATATCTGCACCAGTATGTTTATGCCTCCCTCTATATCCAAAAGGACTGATCACTTTACCTTGGATAGGTGAGACCTGATAGGAAATAAACGAATCAGCAAGTGTCGTATCTATTTGTAAGTCTGTTTTGGAAAGTCGAAAAGCAGGCGATGCCCCTTTGCATACACCGCAGAAGCAGACCAAAAAATAAATCAATATTGAAAAATTTAAAAATCCATGTTTAGTCCCAATAATGGCAAAACAATACTTCCTTCTCAATTGATTATGAATATACAAAAGTCTCATGTAAAATATTTACGCTATGGTATCAATTCCGTACAAATATAAGAAAATCGCCTAATTTTGTGATGTCTAATTATATTCAGTCCATGTTCGCAACCCCATTATTATTTGGGTTAATTGAAAAATTCCATTAATAAGTGCGAGTTTTCCCATGGTAGGAACATGAAAAGAAAATTTCACCGGAACGTATCTATCAATATATCAGGGATAAGGTATCTATCTAATTATGACTTATAAGGTGACAATTTTATACGGCTTGTACAGTACAAAATAACCAAAAAACCAAAAGAAAAACAGCGTTTTCAGACGCCTGAATTTCTTTTGGCATCTTTGGTTTGATTTGTTGCATTTGTAACTTGAATTTGCGAATTTTTAAAGTGTAGGATTATTTCGAACACACTAAAATCTTTTTTTATATCTTTGTCAGATTGTTTTTGTCTCTTTTTTTCATTGAATATCACATTGATTTTTATATGTGAAATTATGATTTATAAAATTTAGTATATGGAATTATTAGTGATTGACTGGATGAGTGCATTCTATGTCATTGGATTTACTTTTTTGATGGTTTTTGCTTTGTTAATATCAATTATATTGATATTGAGCATTTTTGGGAAAATATTTGCTTCTATAAATGAAAATCCAAAAGATCAGGAAGATAATATAGCAAATTCATCAATAAATTCAGGAACAGAAAATCCGGATGGTAAATTATCTTCCAGTGACATTGCTGCCATCGGTATGGCATTGCTTTTATATCATGAGGATATACATGACGAAGAAAGCAATATCCTTACTATTAAAAGAGTAAACAGGCGCTATTCTCCATGGAGTTCAAAAATATTTGGTTTAGATTCATTCGCAAAATAACATCATGAAGACTTTCGGATTTAGAATAAACGGAGAGGTGTATGAAATTTCGGTTGATGAAAAAGAGAACAACATATTCGAAATAGAACTAAACGGTGTCCCTTATAAGGTTGAATATGAAAATAAAGAAAGTCAATTATCGGCTTTATCATCAATCGATTGTAAAGTTGCATCTACAAATGATACAGCACCAAAATTCGCACAGGGACTTGTTGTAACGGATCCAAAAACTACTGGAACATATATAGTGAAAGCCCCTTTACCTGGTAATATCATAAAAATTCCAGTAAAAGTGGGTCAGCATATAAAACGTGGTGATTCGTTACTAACTTTGGAATCAATGAAGATGGAAAACGATATATTGTCAGAGAAAAATGCTATTGTAAAAGCCATTCATGTAAAAGAGGGAGATGCCATTATGCAGGATTATGCATTGATGGAAATGGAATAGTACTTATAAGTTTATTTAAAACGATGAGAAACATAAAATATATTTTACTGCTAGTTGCTTTCATATTTGTAAGTATTCCGATAAACCTTTCGGCACAATCTGTTCATAATATTTCTTCTGATGTCACCGCCTCAAAAGCAACATCTAGTGAAGTCTCGGCCGATGCAACTATTAAGGTTGAAGTTGATAAAGTGCAACATGGCAATGATCCTACTTCCGAAGTTCAATCCATGGATGACACTTTTGCAAACTTTTTGGAAAGTACAGGGTTTGCCCAAATTTCCTGGGGAATACTTCTTATGCTTGTGATAGCATGTATTTTGTTATATTTGGCTATTGTAAAGAAATTTGAACCTTTACTCTTATTGCCGATCGCTTTTGGTATGTTGCTGAGTAACATACCAGGTGGAGATCTTTACAATCCAGATATATTCGCAGGCGGAAAAGTACATTGGGATATGTTCCGAAACTCTGCAGGCCTATTCGACTATTTATATTTGGGTGTTAAACTTGAAATCTATCCTTGTCTTATCTTTGTAGGTGTCGGAGCAATGACCGATTTTGGCCCAATGCTTGCTAATCCCAAGAGTTTGCTCTTAGGTGCTGCTGCACAGTTGGGTGTCATATTTGCTTTTTTATCAGCCGTTGGGTTAGGATTTGCTTTTCCCGAAGCCGCATCAATTGGTATCATTGGTGGGGCAGATGGACCAACTGCCATATTCCTAACCTCCAAATTGGCTCCGGAGTTGTTAGGTCCTATTGCCATTGCAGCCTATTCCTATATGGCTTTGGTCCCTGTTATTCAACCACCGATCATGAGACTGCTTACCACAAAAAAAGAACGTGGTATCCGAATGAAACAATTGCGCAAAGTGTCCAAAAAGGAAAAAATCATATTTCCGATTTTTGCATCAGTGTTCATTTCACTATTATTGCCTGCTTCCACTCCTCTTATCGGTTGCTTGATGCTTGGTAATCTGATGAAGGAAAGCGGCGTTGTGGAACGCATAAGCAAGACTGTTCAAAATGAATTGATGAATATTGTAACAATATTCTTAGGTTTAACAGTTGGTGCAACGGCTACAGCCAGTTCTTTTTTAAACATACAAACCATAGAAATTATGATTATTGGTGTGTTTGCATTTGGGTTTGGCTCTGCCGGTGGTGTATTACTTGCCAAATTCATGAATTTATTTCTTAAAGAAAAGATGAATCCGCTGATTGGTTCTGCGGGTGTTTCTGCCGTTCCAATGGCAGCTCGTGTTTCCCAGGTTGTTGGACAGGAAACAGATTCAGGCAATTTCCTGCTCATGCATGCCATGGGCCCAAATGTGGCCGGTGTTATCGGTTCTGCTGTGGCCGCCGGTCTGATGCTGACGATATTGGGTTAATGGTTATCCAAATCCACGACCATCACCTCGGATTTGAAAAAGATTGCTTTATTCCTTTATTTATCCCAATGCCGCATTGTTGTAATGTCAAGATGAAAGTTTATTTTATCAAATAGCTTGAATCATTATTGTCCTGTTAAAATCCCCAGACATTCAGTTGGCTAGTGGTATCAGAACTGGCTATGCATTTCTACTGGTACCATAAAGACCTTTATCCAAAGATGCTGTTTTATCCATTTGAAAAACAGTTCAAGCTTCTATTATTCTTTGTATAATGGAGTAATAGTTAAGGTGGATCGCTCAAAGTTATGGAGTCGTGCTTCCATTGGATTAAATTTATGAGATATTCAAAGAGACATTAAAATGGCTTATTGCAACTTCAAAATGTTAACCAAAATAAAAATTAAATATCAAAAAGAGATAATAAATCATTTTATAACGAACAAAATGATTATTTTAGTTTGCTTATTTGAAAAATAACAAATATCTTTGCCTCGAAATAGAATTCAATATTAGGTACGAAGGAGATGAAATTTACAAAAATGCATGGGGCTGGGAATGATTACATCTATGTGAATGCGATGCAGGAACAGGTGTCTGATCCATCCACGTTGGCACGACAATTGAGTGACAGGCATTTCGGGATAGGCTCTGATGGGTTGGTATTGATATTATCTTCAGAAAAAGCGGATTTTCGAATGCGCATGTTCAATTATGATGGTTCAGAAGCGGAAATGTGTGGAAATGCTTCAAGATGTGTTGGCAAATATGTGTTTGACAAGGGGCTGACAAATAAACGGACGCTCGAACTGGAAACTAAATCAGGCATTAAAACGTTGATTCTCACTGTTGAAAATGGTCAGGTAACTACTGTGCAGGTGGATATGGGAGAACCGATCCTTGAACCGATTCTGATACCGGTTATAACAAATGCCAAGCGCGCAGTGCTTCTACCTTTGAAGATTGAGGAGGTTAATTATGAAATATCTTGTGTGTCAATGGGTAATCCACATGCTGTGGTTTTTACCAGAAATATAGATAAGCTTATATTGACTGAACTTGGACCAAAAATCGAACATCATCCCATTTTCCCTGATCGAACGAATACGGAATTTGTTGAAGTGATGGATCCGGGACACGCAAAGATGCGGGTATGGGAAAGAGGTGCAGGAGAAACATTGGCTTGTGGCACAGGTGCCTGTGCTGTAGTGGTAGCTGGTGTCTTGTGCGGATTGTTAGGCCCAAAAGTCCGGATAGATTTACTGGGCGGAAGTCTGGATATTGAATGGAACATGGATAATAACCATGTTTATATGACGGGTGGTGCGACTACCGTTTTTGAAGGAGAAATCATGTAAATGAATCATATGGCATTGGTTAATGAGTGTTTTTTGAGTTTACCTGGTAATTATCTCTTTTCGGAGATCAACAAGAAGGTAAATACTTTTAGTTTGCAACATCCGGATGCAAAGCTGATACGAATGGGTATCGGGGATGTTACAAAACCTTTGGCTAAAGCTGTGATAGATGCCATGCATCAAGCAGTTGTTGAAATGTCAGATGCAAAAACTTTTAGAGGATATGGACCTGAACAAGGTTATCGGTTTTTGATAGAAAAGATTATTGAGATAGATTTCAGATCCAGAGGTGTCACTGTTCAACCGGAGGAAGTGTTTATCAGTGACGGATGCAAAAGTGACATGGGAAATATCGGAGGATTGTTTGCCAAGGAAAACGTGGTGGCTGTTACGGATCCTGTTTATCCGGTCTATGTGGATTCCAATGTGATGGACGGCAGGGGTGGCGGTACTTCGGCTTCAGGTATGTGGAAGAATATTGTCTATTTGCCTTGTATAAAAGAAAACGATTTCATACCGGCTTTACCTGAAAAACCGGTTGATATTATTTATTTGTGCTTTCCGAACAATCCAACCGGAACAACTTTAACCAAACCGGAGCTGAAGAAATGGGTCGATTATGCGCTTGAAACCGGTGCCCTTATTTTGTTTGACGCAGCCTATGAGGCATTCATTGCAGAAGAGGATGTGCCTCACAGCATTTTTGAAATTGAAGGTGCGGAAAATTGTGCGATTGAATTCAGGAGCTTTTCCAAGACAGCAGGCTTTACTGGTATCAGATGTGGCTATACAGTCGTTCCAAAAAAAGTAGCAGCTCGTACAGGAACCGGCAAAAAGATTTTTTTAAATGCATTGTGGAACCGTCGACAGACAACGAAATTCAACGGCGTATCTTATATTACACAAAGGGCTGCTGAGGCTGTTTATTCTGATGAAGGAATGAGGCAATGCAAGGAAAATATAGCTTATTATATGAAAAATGCGGCGATTGTCAGAGATGGTCTGAAGCATATGGGGTTGGAGGCTTTCGGTGGAATAAATGCACCTTACATCTGGTTCAAAACACCTGAAAATATTGATTCATGGACGTTTTTTGACAGGATGCTCAAAGAAATACATGTGATTGGTACGCCTGGTGTTGGCTTCGGCCCAAGCGGAGAAGGATGTTTGCGATTGACGGCTTTTGGAAGCAGGGAAGATACGGTAGCTGCGATGGAACGTTTCCAGTCGTGGAGTATATAGAATTTTTAGATTATTGAACCTTCAAATAAATAATTTATGTCATCACTTAGATTTCATCTTGTAAAAGAGGCCTTTTCGCACACACCCGTTGGTGTTGTTGCGCCTGACAAGAAAACGTCAGATTATTACGGAGTGAATGTATTTAATCGTGACAAGATGAGTAAATACTTGTCTAAGGAAACGTTTAAAATTGTTACAGATGCCGTTGATAATGGTAAACCACTAGGACGCGAAATTGCCAATCATGTGGCTGCCGGTATGAAAATGTGGGCACTGGAAATGGGCGTAACTCATTATACGCACTGGTTCCATCCATTAACTGACGGCACAGCCGAAAAGCATGACTCATTCATTGAACATGCTGGTAATGGCAATGTCTCAGAAGAATTCGAAGGTAAATTGCTGGCACAGCAGGAGCCGGATGCTTCCAGTTTCCCCAGTGGAGGTATACGCAATACGTTTGAAGCAAGGGGTTATACGGCATGGGATCCTTCATCACCCGCTTTTATAGTGGATGACACACTTTGCATTCCTACCATTTTCATTTCTTATACGGGAGAGGCACTTGATTACAAGACTCCTCTGCTAAAGGCGTTATATGCAGTTAACAAAGCTGCAACTGAAACCTGTCGTTTCTTTGACCCAAAAGTCAATAAGGTTCAGTCCAATCTCGGCTGGGAGCAAGAATATTTTTTGGTTGACGAATCGTTGTACAGTGCTCGTCCTGACCTTTTACTTACAGGTAGGACGTTGATGGGGCATGAATCCTCGAAAAATCAACAGTTGGAAGATCATTATTTCGGATCCATTCCACCACGTGTGGCCGCTTTTATGAAAGATCTCGAATATGAAGGGTATAAGCTCGGAATGCCGTTAAAGACACGTCATAATGAAGTTGCACCCAATCAGTTTGAGTTGGCACCCATTTACGAGGAAACCAATCTTGCTGTCGATCACAACTTGTTGGTGATGGATGTTATGCACAAAGTTGCCAAACGTCATCATTTTCAGTTATTGTTGCACGAAAAGCCTTATGCGGGCATCAACGGTTCCGGAAAGCACAACAACTGGTCATTAAGTACGGATACAGGGGTTAACCTTTACGGACCTGGCAAGAATGCAACGGAAAACCTGCTATTTATGACGTTTCTTGTCAATACACTTATGGCTGTCTATAAAAACAATGCGTTGTTAAAAGCATCGGTAGCTACTGCAACAAATGAACATAGACTGGGTGCCAATGAAGCACCTCCGGCCATTATCTCCGCTTTCCTTGGTTCTCAAATATCAAAGGTGTTGGATGAATTGGAAGCCAGTACAACGGATGAAGCCATCAAATTTGATGCGAAAGGTGTTTTTCATATGGGAGTCGGACAAATTCCGGAGTTATTGATAGACAATACAGACAGAAATCGTACTTCTTCTTTTGCCTTTACAGGTAACCGTTTTGAGTTCAGGGCTGTAGGTTCCTCTGCCAATTGTGCTTCTGCCATGACTGTATTGAATACGGCAGTTGCAGTTCAGTTGGCTGAATTCAATGCAGAAGTCAAGAAACGGATGGAAGCAGGTGAAAACAAAGAAAAAGCGGTTTTTGCCATCATTCGTGAATACATCAAGATATCCAAGCCCATTCGTTTTGACGGCAATGGATACAGTGATGAATGGAAAGTTGAAGCTTTGGAAAGAGGACTGGACTGCGAAACCAGTGTTCCTGTTCAATACGATGCTTATCTGAAACCTGAAGTGATAGACATGTTTGTCAAATCGGGTGTGATGAGTGAGGTGGAACTTTATGCCAGAAATGAAGTAAAGTGGGAGACCTATACGAAAAAAATCCAGATAGAGTCCAGGGTGCTTGGTGATATGGCGATGAACCACATCATACCAGTAGCTACCCGTTATCAGTCTTCTTTGCTTGACAATGTATATAAACTTAAAG
>JALNXZ010000058.1 GCA_023230125.1 Bacteroidales bacterium
GCCCTTGCTGAGTTGGAAGAAGCCAGGATTGGCCGGACTTTTGACCGGCATCCTTTCGTCCCTTCCGGAAAACAGTTGGAGGAACGTTGTCATGAACTGTTCTCGATTCAAGTGCAGGGACTTGCCAAACGTTTGGTGCATACGGAATGCAAACAGATAGTAATTGGTATTTCGGGAGGTTTGGATTCTACACTGGCTCTTTTAGTGGCAGTGAAGACTTTCGATAAACTCGGTATTCCCAGAAAAAATATAGAGGGTATTACGATGCCTGGTTTCGGTACCACGGACAGAACCTATCAAAATGCCATCGACCTGATACAATCCCTGGGCGTCCATTTCAGGAAAATATCCATTTGTCAGGCCGTGGATCAACATTTTAAGGATATTGGCCATGATCCGTCCAAACAGGATGTCACTTACGAAAATTCCCAGGCACGCGAAAGAACCCAGATATTGATGGATATCAGCAATCAGACGAACGGGATGGTTATCGGAACCGGCGACCTTTCCGAGTTGGCACTCGGTTGGGCAACTTACAATGGCGACCACATGTCCATGTATGGTGTGAATTGCGGGATACCTAAAACGCTGGTGCGATTTATGGTACAATGGGTCGCGGAAAACCAGATGGATGGTGCTACTGCCAAAATTCTGTCAGATGTGGTCGATACGCCTGTCAGTCCCGAGTTGCTGCCTGCCACCGATGATGGAAAGATATCTCAGAAAACGGAAGATCTGGTCGGCCCTTATGAATTGCATGATTTCTTTCTGTATTATGCCCTTCGTTTCGGTTTCCAGCCACGAAAGATTTTGTGGATGGCTTGCCGTGCTTTTGATGGCGTTTATGGCAAAGAAACCATCCTGTCTTGGCTCAGAATCTTTTATAAACGTTTTTTTGCTCAGCAATTTAAACGTTCCTGCTTGCCTGATGGACCAAAAGTCGGCTCAGTGAGTCTTTCTCCGCGTGGAGACTGGCGGATGCCGAGTGATGCTGTTGTTCGTATTTGGTTAGAAGATCTAGAAATATCCGCTACCGTTTAAAGGTTAAAATCACTAATTTTTATAACTTTGCACGCATTCTTTTAAAATCATTAATTATAAATTCAATAAGGTATTATGCAGACAATTGACAAGTATCATTTTGCCGGAAAAAAAGCTTTTGTGCGCGTTGACTTCAATGTGCCCCTTGATGAGCAATTAAACATTACGGACGACAATCGTATTCGTGCGGCTTTGCCGACTCTGAAAAAAATTCTGGCCGATGGTGGTAGCCTCATTATAGGTTCTCATATGGGACGCCCAAAAAAAAATCCGAATCCAAAGTATTCGCTGAAATCCATCGTTAATCATATATCTGAGCTTCTTGATGTTCAAGTCCAATTTGCAACAGACTGCCAAAAAGCTGATGCTCAGGTGGCTGCTTTGAAACCAGGTGAAGCTTTGTTACTTGAAAACCTCCGTTTTTATGCTGAAGAAGAAGGTAAACCAAGAGGTTTGGCTGATGATGCGACTGATGAAGAAAAAGCCGCAGCAAAGAAGGCTGTTAAGGAAAGTCAGAAAGTCTTTACCGCCAAGTTGGCGTCTTATGCAGATTGTTATGTAAATGATGCATTCGGTACTGCTCACCGTGCACATGCTTCTACCGCTCTGATTGCCAAAAACTTCAGCGAAGAAAACAAGATGTTCGGATATCTGATGAACAAAGAAGTAACAGCCGTTGAAAAACTAATGACCAATACCGCTCGTCCTTTCACTGCTATCATGGGGGGATCTAAAGTCTCTTCCAAAATTGATATCATCGAAAACTTACTTAGCAAGGTTGATAACCTCATCATTGCCGGTGGTATGACTTATACCTTCGTTAAAGCACTGGGTGGCAAAATTGGTACTTCCATTTGCGAAGACGACAAACGTGATCTGGCTCTTGACCTGATGAAAAAAGCCAAAGCAAACAATGTGAAGATCGTGATGGCAGTAGATGCCAAAATCGCTGATAAATTCAGCAACGATGCCAAGACTTCGTTCGTTAATGTCAACGAAATACCTGACGACATGATGGGTATGGATATCGGTCCTAAAACGGAAGCAATTTTTGCGGAAGTTATCAAGAATTCCAAGACCATCCTTTGGAACGGACCGACCGGCGTTTTTGAATTTGAGAACTTTTCACACGGTTCACGAGCTGTTGGTGAAGCCATCGTTGAAGCCACCAAAAATGGTGCTTTCTCCTTGGTAGGTGGCGGTGACTCTGTCGCCTGTGTCAATAAATTCGGATTGACTGACGGTGTTAGCTATGTATCTACCGGCGGCGGTGCTTTGCTTGAGGTCATCGAAGGCCGTGTGCTTCCTGGTATTGAAGCAATTCGCGGTTATTAGTATATGACTTTTTAGAAAGAACACTATGACAAAAGTTCAAAAGTCAATCCGCAATTCTACAGTTGCGAGATGGGCTGCTCTTTGCATCGTTTCGTTTACGATGATGGCTGCTTACTTTTTCACCGACGTGATGTCTCCTTTGAAAACACTGCTTGAAAGCCAGATGGGGTGGGACAGTAGCGATTATGGTTTCTTCACCAGTGCTTATGGCTGGTTCAACGTGTTCTTTCTAATGCTGATTTTTGGAGGTTTTATTCTGGACAAAATGGGTATCCGTTTTACAGGTGTGACTTCCTCTTTGTTGATGGTGATCGGAGCAGGTATCAAATATTATGCTATCGCTACCCCAACATTGGCTGCTACACTGATCATTGGTATAAATGGACAGGTCATGATTGCCGCGCTCGGTTTCGCCATCTTTGGGGTCGGATGTGAAGTTTCAGGTATCACGGTTTCGAAAATCATTGTTAAATGGTTCAAAGGAAAAGAAATGGCAACTGCCATGGGTATCCAGGTGGCTTTGGCAAGAATTGGAACAGCTTTAGCCATGGGTTTTACAGTACCATTTGCCAATCTGTTTAAGACAGAAGAAGGAGCATCTCTTTCTGCTCCCATCCTTTTAGGAGCTATTGCATTGTGTGCCGGCTTGATAGCCTTTTTCATCTATACATTTATGGATAAGAAGCTGGATCAGGAAATCAGTGATGCTTCCACGGGTGAAAACGAAGAAAGTTTCCGTTTGGCAGATGTGAAAATGATTTTGATAAATAAAGGCTTCTGGTTGATTGCTTTGCTTTGTGTCCTGTTTTATTCCTGTGTTTTCCCATTCCTTAAATACGCTACTGATTTGATGGTGAATAAATTCGCTGTAAATCCGGATTTGGCCGGACTTATACCCATGTTGCTACCCTTTGGAACGATCTTGCTGACTCCGTTATTCGGTGGTATTTATGACAAGAAAGGCAAGGGTGCTTCCATCATGATTTTGGGTGCTTTCATGTTGCTGTTTGTACACTTGGTATTCTCGGTACCATTCCTGAACAATTGGATATTAGCTGTTGCTCTGATGATTTTTCTTGGAATTGCGTTTTCGCTGGTACCTTCTGCCATGTGGCCTTCGGTTGCAAAAATCATTCCTGAGAAGCAGTTGGGTACAGCTTACGCACTGATTTTCTATATCCAAAACATTGGTCTGATGGGTGTCCCTTTTTTGATAGGGAAAGTGCTTGAAAATTTTTGTAAAACCACTTCGCCCGATGGTGCAATATCCTATGACTATACCTTGGTGATGATGATGTTTTCAGTTTTGGCCGTCTTTTCCATTATCGTGGCTTATGCACTGAAGAGAGAAGACAAGAAGAAAGGTTACGGACTGGAACAGAAAAATGTAGCTTAATGTATTGAAATATAACCTGATTGATAGGGTGGCCTCGAGTTTTATTGCTTGAGGCCATTTTTTTTCCTAAAAAAGCCGAGAATTTTTGCATAATACAAAAAAACATTCTTTCTTTGCGTATTAATAGACCTATTAAATAGTATTATTAATGATCAGGACCCAAAACAATACGACGGAACAGTGTATCATGGAAGCAGCGGAGGCATTGTTTCTGGATAAGGGTTACGCCAGAACGTCCACCATTGAAATAGCCCGTGTGGTCGGATGCAACCAAACACTTGTGCATTATTACTTTCGCTCGAAAGAAAATCTTTTCAAGCAAGTTTTTGAAAACAAGATTAAAAGTTTCTGTTTTTCTCTGCTGGAAATCAGTGAAGAGGATCTGCCTTTTAAAGAAAAATTGGAGAAGCGCATCGGCAATCATTTTGATATGCTTAAAGTGAACAGTAAATTGCCGATTTTGTTATTTAATGAGGTTCATACAAATCAGGACCTTGCCCGGAAAATATTTGCAGACGTAGGACATTTGCCCTTATCTATTATTGCACATCTGCAGTTGGAACTAGATGTGGAATACGAAAACGGATGTATTTGCAAGACTGATGCCGCGGCCTTGCTGTTTTCCATTTTTTCGCTGAATGTAATGACTTTTATTGGTTCTCCACTCTTGCGGCTTTTTGCCGAAAATTCGAAAGAAAAAATGGACGCTATTCTGGAACAAAGAAGAGCTGAGAATATCCGACTGATCATGAATAGTTTGAACCCTTGAATAAATGAATGAATGAAAACATCTGCAGTTTTGTTTGCCATCATAACCCTTTCTTCGATGCAAGCTTTTGGTCAGTTTACTATAGACCAATGCCAGGAAAAGGCCAGGCAGAATTATCCACAGATCAAGCAGTTCGGCTTGATTGAAAAATCCCTGGAATTCAACCTGTCCAATGCCGGGAAAGCCTATTTGCCCCAGGTTTCCTTTACGGCCAAAGCGACCTATCAATCGGATGCCATCAGCTTAGATGTGCCGATTGGGCTACAAACCCTGTCCATCCATCAAAGCAAAGACCAGTATCAGGCCGTGCTGGATGTGAACCAGACCCTTTGGGACGGTGGCACGACTTCTATACAAAAGAAAGTGCACCGGGACAATGCCTCTATCGAAAGTCAAAAGCTGGAAGTCGACCTCTATGCCATCAAGGACAGGGTCAACCAGCTTTATTTCGGGTGTTTGCTGATTGATGAACAATTGCTGCAGAATGCCGTCTTGAACACGGAGTTGCAGACCAACTATGACAAGGTGGCGTCTTACATGCGAAACGGAGTCGCCAATCAAGCCGATCTTGACGCTGTCAGACTTGAACAGTTGAACAACGGCCAAAGGCGGACGGAATTGCTGGCAGCCCGGAAATCCTACCGCGAAATGCTTTCAGCCATGATGGGCGTGGCACTGACTGATGAATCAAGTCTGGAGAAACCGTCCA
Source organism: Bacteroidales bacterium (assembly GCA_023230125.1). Taxonomy (GTDB): domain Bacteria; phylum Bacteroidota; class Bacteroidia; order Bacteroidales; family UBA1402; genus UBA8389. Next base: position 5,251 of record JALNXZ010000058.1, read on the forward strand.
TACCCATGGAGGTATTTGATGAAACAATGCTCAAGCGCCCTGAAGTCGGCTTATTCGACCGGCAATTAAGTTTGATCGATCACCAAACTGATATGGTCAAATCGGGTACACAACCTAAAGTGGGACTTTTTGTTCAAGGGGGATATGGAAGGCCGGGGCTCAATATGCTGCAAAACGACTTTTCTCCTTTTTATATAGGTGGTGTTCGGCTGTCGTGGAACATCAGCGGTTTTTACACTCAAAAGAACAATCTCAATAATCTGAGAATCAATAAGGAAATGGTCTCCAACCAGAAAGAAACATTCCTATTCAACAATAGCCTGAAAATCAAGCAGCAAAACAATGAATTGGATATGATGCGCCAGCTGCTTCAGGATGATGAAGAGATTATCCGGCTGCATGTCAACCTGAAAAAAGCATCCGAGGCAAAAGTGGAAAATGGTGTTCAGTCGGTGACCGACCTGTTGCGTGAAGTCAATGCAGAGAGTATGGCCATACAGCAAAAATCCCTGCATGAGATGCAATTGTTGCTGGATATCTACAATTTAAAATACAGTACAAACAACTAATATTCAAATAAAACCAAATGGAAACCATCATTAAGAAATTCAAATACCCGATGTTGGCCTTCGGGATGGCAATAACCTTATGTGCCTGCGGAAATTCAGATGCGTTGACGGACGCTTCAGGTACTTTTGAGTCTACTGAAATCATTGTTTCATCGGAGGCAAACGGCAAGATCATGCTTTTTGACTTGCAGGAAGGACAGCAGTTGAAAGCCGGGGAAACTATTGGTTATATTGATACGATACAGCTTTATTTGCGCAAAAGGCAGTTACTTGCCAGCATTCAGGCTTCTCAAAGCAGAACACCGGATGTCAATGTGCAGGTGGCAGCCATTCAACAACAAATTGCTACAGCCAAGATAGAGCAAACAAGGGTGATCAATCTTTTGGCGTCCTGTGCAGCCAATCAAAAGCAATTGGATGACATCGATGCCCAGATAGAGGTGCTACAAAAACAGTTGCGGGCTAATAGAGAAACGCTTGTGAACAACAGCAAAGGCATCAGCAAGGAAAGTGAGTCCCTGAAAAGTCAGGTGGCACAAATTGACGACCAACTGCATAAATCCAGCATTACAAGTCCCATCAACGGCACAGTCCTGGTGAAGTATGCCGAGGCTGGAGAGCTGGCTACGCAGGGTAGGAGCCTGTTCAAGGTGGCAGATATGGAAAACATGATATTGCGTGCCTATGTGACCGCCGATCAATTGGCAAAGCTCATGGTGGGACAAACGGTCGGAGTCAATGCTGAATTTGGATCCGAAGGAAACAAAGCCTATCAGGGAAAAGTAGCCTGGATATCCTCCAAGGCTGAATTTACACCGAAAACCATTCAAACCAGAGATGAAAGGGCCAATTTGGTGTATGCGGTCAAAGTTGATGTAAAGAATGACGGAAACCTCAAGATAGGGATGTACGGAGGAATCAAATTCAAGAAATAATACAGTAATGAACGCAGTTTCCGCAAATCTCATAGGGAAAAAGTATGGTAAGCTTCAGGCTTTGTCGGGTATCAGCCTGGAAGTCGGGGAAGGCGATATCTTTGGCCTGATTGGGCCGGACGGAGCAGGCAAGACCACACTTTTCCGGATACTCACCACCTTGATTTTGCCGGATGAAGGAACTGCTTCTGTCTGTGGTTTTGACGTGATAAAGGATTATGCAAATATACGCAAGTTGGTTGGTTACATGCCGGGACGTTTTTCTCTTTATCAGGATTTGACCGTATTGGAAAATCTCACCTTTTTTGCCTCGGTTTTCCATACTACGGTAGAAGAAAACTATGATTTGATAAAGGACATCTATCAACAGATTGAACCTTTTAAGAACAGAAGGGCTGGTGCCTTATCCGGTGGAATGAAGCAGAAACTGGCCCTGTGCTGTGCTTTAATCCATGAGCCATCTGTTCTGTTTCTGGATGAGCCTACCACCGGCGTAGATCCCGTTTCACGCAAGGAGTTCTGGACCATGCTCAAACGGTTGAAGCAGCGGGGCATTTCCATCCTGGTGTCTACTCCTTATATGGATGAGGCCAGCCTTTGTGACCGTATCGCCCTGATTCAGGACGGAAAGTTTCTCAAAACGGATACTCCTCCAAACATCGTGAACGGTTTTAACAGCGAACTGTGGTCGGTTAGAAGTGATCATATGTCGAAACTGCTTTCTGACCTGCGTCTCAACGAAGGCGTGAGCAGCAGCTTTGCTTTTGGCGATGCCCATCATGTAACCCTTAAAAATGGGAAATGCAATTCGCATGACCTTTCAATCTATTTGGAGGGATTGAAACATACCAACGTGTGCATTCAAAAAATTGAACCCAATGTGGAAGATTGCTTTATGCAATTGTCCGGAAAAAACATCCTATGATATCAAAAACTCAAATACCGGAAAATAAGGTCATCGTAGCCCGTGGCCTGACCAAAAAATTCGGCAATTTTACGGCTGTCGACCATCTTTCGTTCGAGGTAGGCAAAGGCGAGATTTTTGGTTTCTTGGGTGCCAATGGAGCAGGCAAGACCACAGCTATGCGGATGCTATGCGGCTTGAGCAAACAGACATCCGGCGAAGCCTGGGTCGCCGGATATGATATTGCCCGGGAAACAGAGAAGATCAAGCGTTGCATCGGCTATATGAGCCAGAAGTTTGCCTTGTACGAAGATTTGAAAGTTTGGGAGAACATCCGGCTTTATGCCGGCATTTATGGCGTTCCGGAAAAGGAGATTGCCGGCAGGACTGATGATTTGCTCAAAAACCTTGGATTTGAGGCTGAAAAACAAGCCCTTGTCAAATCCTTGCCTTTGGGTTGGAAGCAGAAACTTGCTTTCTCGGTGGCCATTTTTCACGAACCGAAAATTGTATTCCTGGATGAACCGACCGGAGGAGTAGACCCTGCTGTAAGACGTCAATTCTGGG
>JALNXZ010000059.1 GCA_023230125.1 Bacteroidales bacterium
GCTGACGGCTGGTGGCTGATATGGAGAAGTGCAGGTTCAGTTCTTGCCCGAGCAACCACTTTACAAGCGTCGTCTTTCCTGAACCCGACGGGGCTGAAAATATGATGATTTTCCCTTTTTCCATGTGTCTCAAAACTTTCAATATTTGCAGGGTGCAACGCGGAGATTCACTTTGTATGGAACAATTTACAGGACATTCAAGACCTGTTCCTTGATCTGCTCCAACTCATCCTTCATGCATACCACTGTTTTCTGCATTTCCGAATGGTTCGATTTGGAACCCATCGTATTGACTTCGCGGCCGATTTCCTGGCAAATAAAGCCAAGTTTCTTCCCTTGTCCATGAGCCTCAGCCATGGTTTCCCTGAAATATTTGCAGTGGTTGGCCAGCCTCGATTTTTCTTCGTTGATGTCCAGTTTCTCGATGTAGAAAATCATTTCCTGTTCGAAACGGTTCTTGTCATATTCCACACCTTTTATTTTTTCCAAACCGTCGGCGATGCGAGCCTTGATTTTCTCCACCCGTTCGGGTTCATAGACCTCGATGTCTTTCAAAAGACTTTCGATACGGTCCAACTTTTCGGTGAAAACAGATTCGAGCATTTTTCCTTCCTGTATCCTGAATTGGATAAGTTGATCAATGGCTTGGCTTACAGCAGGTTGGATAATGATCCAAGTCTCATCATCGATTTCCTGTACTTCTGTCTTGAGGGCGTCCGGCAAACGTAAGAACAACGGCCATGGGTCTGCAGGAGGAGCAATGCCAAGCTTGCCGGCTGTTTCATTGAGTTGGCTGAAGAAACTTTCAACGATGCTGAAGTTTAGTTGTGGGGCATTGTCTTTGTTGGTATTTTCAAAATAGAGGGAGAAATCCACTTTACCTCTTTCCATCCGGTTGAGAATTTCATTGCGGATTTCCATTTCTCTGTCCTTGTAAGCATTAGGAATTCTGGTGGATAAATCCAGCTGTTTGCTGTTTAAAGATTTGATTTCGACAGTGATTTTTTTTCCGGAAATTTCACAGCTGGCTTTTCCAAAGCCTGTCATTGATTGTATCATGATTCCCTATTTTTATGCAAAAGTAATTTTATTTAGTGAAACGGCGTCTGAAATGGTGTGAATTTTGTACTTTTGTAAAAATTAAGGGTACTGAATTTTGTTATTATGGCGTTGATTCTGCATTTGGAAACATCCACAAAAATTTGTTCGGTGGCTCTGAGCCGGGATGGCAGCATCTTGTTTTCAAAAGTCGATATGAACGGACCTTCACATGCTGTTCAAGTCGGGTTGTTTGTGGATGAAGCGTTGAAAGTGGCAGAGTCAAAAGGGCTCAAACTTGATGCAGTGGCAGTCAGTTCGGGCCCGGGTTCTTACACCGGGTTGCGCATTGGCGTTTCAATGGCTAAAGGTGTTTGTTATGGAGCAGATGTCAGGCTAATCTCCATATCGACGCTTAGGTTATTGGCCGATCAGGTGATCCGGAAGGTTGATTTTCCAAAAAATGCCTTGGTTTGTCCGATGCTGGATGCCAGGCGGATGGAGGTCTATACGGCAACGTTCTGTGCAGATGGCCGTTGTCTGGAAAAGGATCATGCGCTGATTGTGGATGAAAACAGTTTCACTGAAGCATTGAAAAACCATCCGATCTGGTTTGTAGGTGACGGCGCCGAAAAATGTCAGAAAAAAATCCAATCGGATCATGCGCATTTTGACAGGAATGTGTTTCCCTTGGCTGAAGCGATGATGCCATTGGCAGAAAAGGCTTTCAGTGAAAATAAATTTGAAAATGTAGCCTACTTTGAGCCGTTTTATCTCAAGGAATTTGTAGCTACCATCTCTAAAAAACAGATTATTCCAACCAAATAATATATACTTTTTTTAATCAATCAGGACTAAAAGTTTGGTATGGCTTTATGCAACGAAAATCTATGGAAGTAAACGAACTGGATTACAACACTCAGTTAAAACGAATGGAACTACCTGAATATGGTAGAAATATCCAACGTATGGTTGATTATGCCTTAACCATTGAGGATAGGGAAGAACGCAAACGCTGCGTACAAACCATTATCAGCATTATGGGAAATTTATTTCCGCACTTGCGCGATGTGCCCGATTTCAAACACAAGCTTTGGGATCACTTGGCCATTATGTCTAATTTCAAGCTGGATATAGACTATCCCTATGAAATTGTGAAAAAGGAAAACCTGTATTCCAAACCGGGCAAGGTTCCTTACAATGCTAAAAGAATCAAGGTCAAACATTATGGACGCTCCATTGAAGACCTGATCGAAAAGGCCGTGGCTATGGAAGATGGTCCTGAACGAACCAGACTGATTCAGTTGATGGCCAATCATATGAAAAAAAACATTCTGACCTGGAACAGGGAGTCGGTGGATGACCAAAAAATATTTGACGATTTGCGCACTTTATCTGATGGAAAGATTGACGTGAATGAAGAGACCATACACTTGGTTGAGATTCGTGATATCGTCCAGCCACGCAAGCCGATGCAAAGACAAAACATAAGTACCAACAGGAAAAATCAAAGATAGTATGGCTTCTTTTCTCATTGATGGTGGTTACAAGTTAAAGGGTGAAATCGAAGCACAAGGAGCTAAGAATGAGGCTCTTCAGGTTTTGTGTGCCTGCTTGTTGACACCTCAGGAGGTCATTATTGAAAATATTCCTGATATACTGGATATCAATAACCTGATAGGTTTGATGCAGGATTTGGGGGTAAAAGCCAAACTTCTGGAACCGAATACCTGGAGCCTCCGGGCTGACGAAATCAATTTGGATCGGTTGTATTCTGAGGAATACCTGATTAAAAGTGCTGCATTGCGAGGTTCTGTCATGTTGGTCGGCCCGTTGGTTGCCAGATTTGGCTTGGCTGTCATATCCAAGCCTGGAGGTGACAAGATCGGTCGCAGAAGGTTGGACACGCATTTCATTGGCATCCAGAAACTTGGGGCAAAATTTGATTATGACAGGATACGCTCCTTGTATTCAGTCAAGGCCGATCAACTGAAAGGCTGTTATATGCTACTCGATGAAGCTTCAGTAACAGGTACGGCCAACATTTTGATGGCTTCTGTGTTGGCAAATGGAAAAACCACCATTTACAATGCTGCCTGTGAACCTTATATCCAGCAGCTCTGCAAAATGCTCAATCGGATGGGCGCGAAGATTTCAGGCATTGGATCCAACCTGCTTTCTATCGAAGGTGTAGAAGGTTTGGAAGGTTGCCGTCACCGCATTTTGCCGGATATGATCGAAGTGGGTAGTTTCATAGGAATGGCTGCGATGACCGCTTCGGAAATCACCATCAAAAGAGTTGGCTACGACGAGCTGGGCATCATTCCCGATAGTTTCCGCAGGCTCGGTATTCAGATGGAGCGGCGGGGTGATGACATTTATATTCCTTCTCAGAAATCCTATACCATCGACACGTTCATGGATGGCTCTATCTTGACCATATCGGATGCTCCGTGGCCGGGCCTGACACCGGACTTGCTCAGTGTGATGCTTGTGATAGCCACTCAGGCTATAGGCAGCGTGCTCATTCACCAGAAAATGTTTGAAAGCCGTTTGTTCTTTGTGGACAAACTCATCGATATGGGTGCTCAGATCATTCTTTGTGATCCGCATCGTGCCACCGTCATCGGACTTGGCAAAAGGCAGGTCTTGCATGGTTGTGCCATGTCCTCGCCAGATATTCGTGCCGGTATTGCGCTACTCATTGCAGCCATGTCTGCCGATGGGGAAAGCTGTATCAAGGGCATCGAACAAATTGACAGAGGTTATCAGAATATTGACGGCCGCCTCAATCGATTGGGCGCTCACATACGACGTATCTAAGCATGATCAGTAAATCTGAAGTCTTCCCCATAGGAAAATTCTATAAGCCTCATGGCATCTCCGGTGAAATCTCATTTGGTTTTACCAACGATACCTTTGACCGGACTGAGTCTCCATATTGGGTGCTTGAAATGGACGGTATTCTAGTGCCTTTTTTTGTGGAATCATATCGTTTCCGTTCCGAAGAAACCGCTTTGGTCCGTCTGGAAGGTGTTGAAAGTGAGGCACAAGCAAAGGAACTTTTCAACAAGGTTGTTTACTATCCCTTTAAATATGCCGAAGAGGATGACGAAGATCCGACCGAGGATGACAATTGGAATACATTCGTCGGTTTCAAGGTTTATGATGTGATGGCCGGATATCTTGGCGAAGTGGAAGAAGTGGATGATTCAACCTTGAATGTGCTGTTCAAAATAATAAATGAAGGCCGGGAAATACTGATGCCTGTCGCAGAAGAATTCATTACCGACATCAATACTCAAAAACGGGAAATGCATGTGCATTTGCCGGAAGGATTAATAGAACTTTGAAGAAATGATCCGGACCTTTGATTTGTCCATAGGCTACAGACGCGGGAAAAAGGAGATTCCGGTACAGAATCATCTGAACCTGCATGCAGAGGCTGGAGAGATGCTATCCCTGATAGGCCCCAACGGTTGTGGCAAGTCCACTTTACTGAGGACGCTCTGTGGTTTGCAGGAACCTTTGGATGGAAAAATACAGATTCAGGGCATTGATTTGGATCAAATACCTTTTTCAGACAGGGCAAAGTTATTTGGTTTGGTGCTTACGGATCAAGTCCGGTTGGGATATATCACAGTGAAACAGATGGTTGCAATGGGGCGTCATCCATACACTTCCTTTTCCGGGATACTCAGCAGAGAAGATAAACAGTGTGTGGAAGAATCCATGGAAGCAGTGCATCTCGATCATTTTTCAGACAGACTCATCACTGAACTTTCGGACGGAGAGCATCAGCGGGTGATGATAGCCAAAGCGTTGGCTCAGGATACGCCTTTTATCCTTTTGGATGAACCGACTTCTTTCTTGGATTTGCCCAATCGGGTGGAAATGATGTTGCTTTTGAAAAGATTGGCAAGTGAAATGCAGAAAATCATTTTGATTTCCACCCATGAAATTGATTTGGCCCTAAAACTTTCCGACAAAATTTGGCTAATGAGTCCTGAAAAAAATGTTGAAACCGGTACACCGGCAGAACTGATCAAAAATCAATGCATTCAGTCTGTATTTCATAGTGAAACTTTTGGCTTTGATCCTGAAACGGGACATATTATTATTTTTTAAGACCCAAGACTATCGGATACCTGTGAAATTCTGCTAATTTTGTGGCTTTATTGTTCATGAAGAAAACGAAAATCCGTAGACACCTCGATCGCCTGCGAAAAAAATTTCAGCTGTCGATTTTTAATGAAAGCACTTTGGAGAATGTATTTTCTCTGAGAGTTTCTCTGATGGATGGCATATTTTTGGTTGCTTCTGTCATTATTGTCCTTTTTTTCTTTTCTCTTCTCTTGTTGTCCCATACGCCCTTGAAATCGCTTTTGCCTGAGGATATAGATCCCAGACTCAGGAAACAGTTGGTGAACGAAGCTTTTCGTGTGGATTCCTTGGCTAATGACATGGATAAACAAACACAATATTTGGAGGTTTTGAAGGACATTATTTCGGGCAACATTCCTGTTGATACCCTGAAAAGGTTGGGAAAGGATATCCCAATAGATACCCTTGCAAACCGTCATCTTGAATTGATGAAAGTGACAAACAAAGAAAAGAAGTTCAGGGAAAATTACGAAGAATCAGAAAAATTCAATCTCTCAATTCTGAATGAACAGTCCAAGGTTGACGGTTTGCTCTTTTATCCGCCCATCAAAGGAAAGATCGTAAATAAATTCAATCCCAAACTCAAGAATTTTGGTGTCAAGATTCAGATTGACGATAGGCAACCGACTCTTTCCGTACTGGACGGAACGGTGTTGTTTACCGGATATACTTCCGATTATGATTACGTGATAGAGGTGCAACACAACAATGATTACATCTCTGTCTATAAATATAATTCTGAACTGCTTAAAAAACAGGGAGATAAAGTAAAAGCTGGAGAGGCTATCGGCGTTGTCGGAAAAAATGCGGCAAGAGATGGCTTTCCGAATTTGTATTTTGAATTGTGGAATAAAGGGGTCGCCCTAAATCCACAGGACTATATTGTATTTTGATGAAAAAAGGTCATACATAAAAGATGACAATCTCCAAAGAATGAAAGAAAACGATCAAAAAAAGAAACAGATAGCGATACTGGGTTCAACCGGTTCTATCGGTACGCAGGCACTTGAAGTGATTCAGGCGCACCCTGATCGTTTTGAAATATATGTGCTGACTGCAAACAACCAGATCGATTTACTGATCAAACAGGCTCGTCAGTTCATGCCAGAAGCAGTTATCATTGCCAACAAGGGACATTACGAAAAACTGAAGAATGCGTTGGCAGACTTGCCCATCAAGGTGTATGCAGGAAGTGATGCCATTGCCCAAATTGTAGCGTCGAAACCCATCGATATCGTTTTAACGGCCATGGTCGGCTATTCCGGCCTTAAACCGACCATTCAAGCCATCAAGGCCGGCAAGACCATTGCGCTTTCCAACAAGGAAACCATGGTGGTAGCCGGTGAAATAATCAACGCTTTGGCAATCAAGCACAATGCCTCTATATTGCCGGTCGATTCTGAACATTCAGCCATTTTTCAATGTTTGGAATATGACAATCCGGTGGAAAAAGTGATTCTGACAGCTTCGGGAGGGCCTTTTCTTACGACTTCACTCGAAAATCTGGCTACAGTCACCAAAAAACAGGCACTCAGACATCCCAACTGGAATATGGGCGCAAAGGTGACGATAGATTCAGCATCCATGATGAACAAAGGTTTTGAGGTGATTGAAGCCAAGTGGCTCTTCAACCTCAAGTCTGAACAGATTGAAGTGGTGATACATCCTCAATCCATTATTCATTCCATGGTGCAGTTTCAAGATGGCTCCATTAAAGCCCAGATGGGGCTGCCCGACATGAAAATACCTATCCAGTTGGCATTCAGCTATCCGGAAAGGTTAAAAACCAATTACCAAAGACTTGATTTTGAGCAGTATTCCTCACTGACATTTGAAAAGCCGGACCTGAAGCATTTCAGAAATTTATCGCTGGCCTATTACGCGATGGAGCAAGGTGGAACGATGCCTTGTGTATTGAATGCAGCGAATGAGGTTGCCGTTGAGGCCTTTCTTCATGATCATATCGGCTTTCTTGAAATGTCGGAACTGATAGAGCGAACCATGCAAAAATCGAGCTTTATGACAAATCCGACCTATGAGGACTATGTAGCATCTGATGCAGAAGCTAGAAAGGTCGCAATTGAATTTATAAAACATTAATATTGAGATATTTACATTTAAAAATTATTTATGGAAACATTTTTGATTCGTGCGTTGGAATTGATTTTTAGCTTGTCCATACTCGTGCTTATACATGAGTTTGGTCACTTCATATTTTCTCGTATTTTCAAGGTGAGGGTTGAAAGATTCTATATGTTTTTCAATCCACTCTTTTCAATTTTCAGAGTGAAAAAGATCAATGGGAAACTGCGTTTCTCCTGGTTTTCCAGAAAAGCACCTGAAGCATTTGCCGCTGAACCCGATCAGACTGAGTTTGGATTGGGCTGGGTGCCACTTGGCGGCTATTGTGCCATTTCCGGAATGATCGATGAGTCCATGAATACTGAACAGATGGCTCAACCTGAACAACCTTGGGAATTCCGTACAAAACCGGCATGGCAGCGTTTACTGATCATGGTGGCAGGTGTTCTGTTCAATTTCATTCTGGCATTGTTTATTTATTCAGCGGTGCTCAATGTCTGGGGAGACGAATATCTACCGATTGAAAATGTGGAAATGGGTTTCGATTTTTCGCCGGCCGGACATGAAATCGGCTTTGAGGATGGAGACAGATTTGTTTCTGCAGATGGTGTCAAACTGGAAAGGTTTAATGATGTGGCTTTGCGTCAGATTGCTGATGCTTCTGCGGTGACAGTCATTCGTGATAATAAAGAACAGACTGTAATAATTCCGGATGATTTGATGCAAAGAATCATGGCAGGGAAGCAAGGATTTGCAGGTTATCGTTTCCCGACTGTTATCAGAGATATTCAAAAGGGTTCAGTCTGTGACCAGGCAGGTCTATTTTCTGGAGACAGCTTGACGGCCATCAATGGAAAAACATTGGCTTCATTCTCCGATTTCTCAGAAACGTTGGTGAAAAACAAGAATAGCAAGATTCAATTGACTTACTATAGGAACG
>JALNXZ010000060.1 GCA_023230125.1 Bacteroidales bacterium
ATTGAAGAAATGACTTCACAGACAACAGATTTGTACGAGCATCCGTTGGCTGTATCCAATGCCTTGAATGATCTGAAAGTGGATGTGCTTTTTATGCAACATGGAATGAGCGATCTCTGTCTGGCCGAAAGTGAAAAGGAAAGTACGACAGAATCACAGTTGATAGATGTCAAAAGAGCAGATGCCTTCAAACAATTTGATATCCTTTATAACGGATATCAGGGGGCAAAGTCCGATATAGACAATATATACAATGATTTTGTAGGACTGAATGCGACTTTGGACAGGGTTTCCAGTTTATTGCTTGAAGGAAACAAAGCAGTAGGCTTGGCCTATATGAAATCAAGTGGAATTGAAGGAAATCAAGTTGGTTTGCTCCTAAAAAAAATACAGGTTGTGGATGACTATTCAGAACAAGAGGGGCAAAGCATATATAATAATGCCGTTGTTCTGAACAGAAATATGAACATACGATTGTTGTCTTGGTTCGTGGGCATCGCAATTTTTGTTTTATTGCTTATTACCATTTTATCAAAAAATTTCCATCGGCCATTGAGAGAATTACTTGCTGCTACAAAACTTTTTAAAGAAGGGAAAAAGGATGCCCGCTGTGGTTATGTTTCCCAAAACGAGTTTGGATTGCTTGCCGTTGCTTTCAATGAGTTGGCGGACAAAATTGAAAATGATTATAAATTGAACGAGAAATCCGCAAGAATTGCCCGTATGATGTTGGCTGAAGAAGATGCCCATCATTTTGGACAGACCCTTTTGACAGTTCTTCTTGAAGAGACTTGGGCACAAATGGGGGCACTTTATTTATTGAATGAAGAAAAAACCAATTTCGAATATTTTGAATGTATAGGTATGAATGTGGCCGGCTGTAAACCATTCTCCGCCAAAAAATTCGAAGGAGAGTTCGGCAAGGCAATTGTAACAAGGAAAATTCAACATCTGACAAATATTCCCAAAGATACCCAGTTTAAATTTTCTACGGTTGTTGGTGAATTCCTTCCCAGGGAAATCATTACCATTCCGGTCTCAAAAGGTGATGAAGTTGTGGCTATCATATCCTTGGCAAGTGTCAAGAGTTTTAGTAAAGGCAGCCTACGATTGATTTATTCAATTTTTGACACACTCAATGCGCGCATGGATGGAATCCTGGCTTTCCGGAAGATTATCGCATTCTCGCAAAAAATGGAATATCAGAATCTGGAACTTGAAACTCAAAAGAAAGAGCTTTCTGCACAAGCAAGTGCGCTCCAGGAACAAAACATGGAGTTGGAAATGCAAAAGAAGCAGTTGAACGAATCAAATAAGTTAAAAACCAGCTTCTTGTCCAACATGAGTCACGAATTGCGTACGCCCCTCAATTCTGTGATTGCACTTTCGGGTGTACTCAGCCGACGTTTGGTCGGGAAAATTCCTGATGAAGAATACAGCTATATAGATGTCATTGAACGTAACGGAAAGGCCTTGCTTTTCCTGATTAATGACATTTTGGATCTTTCCCGCATCGAATCCGGAAAAGAAGAATTAAATATAACCAAATTTGATGTAAACAGTGTTTTCCGGGAAATAGTTGACATGATAGAACCACAGGCTATCCAGAAAGGAATAAGTCTTCGTTATACCGCCAATCCCAATTTGCCCAATATCAACAGTGACTATGAAAAGTCTTTGCACATTCTTCAGAATCTGGTGAGCAATGCTGTCAAATTTACAGAAGAGGGTTATGTTGAAATAACTGCTGAGGCAAAAGAAGAAAATATCTACATTTATGTGACCGATACGGGTATTGGAATTAAAAAGGAGAATCTTTCGAAAATATTTGAGGAGTTCAGACAAGTTGATGGCAGTAATTCCAGAAAATATGGTGGTACTGGTCTTGGACTTTCAATATCTCAAAAATATGCTGAACTGTTAGGTGGCCGTATCTATGTGGAAAGTACTTATGGAAAAGGTTCAAGATTTACACTTGAGCTGCCTGCAAATTTTGACACTCATCATACTACAAAAAAATCAGAAGAGTTTGATGTTTTGCCGAAAGAAATAAGACCGGAAAAATATGCAGGAACAGTTCATGCCGAAGAAAAAACCATTTTGTTGGTAGAAGATACGGATGCAGCCGTCATTCAAATGAGGGATATACTGGAAACTGAAGGTTACCAAATGATGGTTGCACGCGATGGCAGTGACGCTTTAAAACAAATTTCCAAAAGAATTCCTGATGGTTTGATTCTTGACTTGATGATGCCTGGTGTCGATGGTTTTGAGGTTTTGAAGTGTATCAGGGACGATAAGGTATACGACCATCTTCCGATCATCATCCTTACAGCTAAATATGTGACCAAAGAGGAATTTTCATTCTTGAAAAGTAACAATATTTATCAATTGATTCATAAAGGAGATATCAACAAAGAAAAATTGCTTGATACTGTTGCCTGTATGGTTTCAGCAAAGTCTGAACCCAAAATGGTGGAGCCCGAACATCGTAATCCCATTCCTGTATCTGGAACCCCTATCGTGTTGGTTGTGGAGGATAATCCTGATAATATGATGACCATTAAAGCTTTACTTTCAGATAGATGTGAAGTGGTAGAATCTGAAAACGGGATGACAGGTATAGAAATGGCCAAAAAATATCACCCGAATCTGATCTTGATGGATATTGCCCTACCCGGTGTAAATGGCATAGATGCGTTAGATGAGCTACGTAAAGATGATCAACTGAAAGATATTCCTGTAATTGCAATTTCTGCAAACGCCATGAAAGGCGACAGGGAAGATTTTTTAGCTCATGGATTTGATGGTTATATTTCTAAACCAATAGATAATCAGCATTTTATGGAAGTTATAAATAAATGGATTTAAGATGACCATCGGTATTTGTAATATTTAAAGGAAAAAACAGATTTATTTGTAGAATAATGAAGCTAAAAGCAATTATAAATGGAACGAATTCTTGCAATTGATGATAACAGAGACAATTTGATCAGTTTGAGAGCCATCATCAAGGATGCTTTCCCAGACGCATATATTGATACAGCATTAAATGGAATAGATGGTATTAAACTTGCCAAAGAAAAAGATCCTGATGTCATTCTTCTAGATATATTGATGCCAGAAATTGATGGATTTGAGGTTTGTCGCCAATTAAAAAAGGATAATATTTTACGGGATATTCCAGTTGTTTTTCTAACAGCTATCAAACAAAACAAAGAGAGTCGGATTGAAGCTCTTGAGGTAGGAGCAGAGGCGTTTCTATCCAAGCCAATTGATGTCCCTGAGCTGACTGCCCAAATAAGGGCCATGATCAAGATCAAAGAGTCTAACAAGCAGAAGCGTGAAGAAAAAGAGCACCTATCACTGCTGGTCTCAGAACGTACTCGTGCATTGGAGAAAAGCCATCGTGAGATGCTGAAATTGGTAGATAAGTTGAAAGCGTCAGAGATACGTTATCGTAGATTATTTGAATCTGCAACAGATGGAATTTTGATCATTAACCCGGAAACAGAAGAAATAGTTGATGTCAATCAGTTCCTGATAGATTTGCTGGGATATTCTCACGATTATTTAATTGGTAGAAAGTTCTGGGATGTCGGTGCATTGATGAACGTTTTGGCCTGCAGAGTTACTTTAGCGAAATTGAAGAAAGAAGGATATACCAGATTAGACGACCTACCGATAAAATCTTTTAATGGAAATATTATTCATGTAGAACTTCTAAGTAGTATCTATTTTGCGGACAAGGTGAAAGTTATTCAATGCAATATTCGTGATATCACCGACCGTAGAAAAGCAGAAGAACAAGTTTGGACGTTGGGAAAGGCTATAGAACAGGGACCATCGTCCATCATCATTACCAATCAAAAGGGTAACATTGAATTTGTAAATAAAAAATTCATATCAAATACCCAATATCATTTTAAAGAAGTGTCTGGTAAATGCCCAAGAATCTTTAATCCCGGGCATTTGTCTGAAAAGGATTATGAGGATCTTTGGAAAAAATTACGAAAAGGAATAACGTGGAGAGGTGAGGTGCAAAATCGCAGGAAAGACAAAACATTGTATTGGGAAGATACCATCATTTCTGCATTGATCAATCCGGAAAATAATACGATCTGTAATTATGTCCTGATTATGAATGATATGACGGAGAAAAAGCAGATGATGGATGATTTGATAGCAGCTAAGGAAAAAGCAGAAGAGTCTGATCGTTTGAAATCAGCCTTTCTTGCAAATATTAGCCACGAGATCCGAACTCCGTTGAATTGCATCATCGGCTTTTCTGATTTGTTACTTGATTCTAAATTTGATCTTGACAAGAAAATCGAATTTGCACGGATGATCAATTCCAGTGGTATCAGTATGCTTTCGATGATCAATGATCTTCTAGATATCTCAAAGATAGAAGCAGGTCAATTGGCTATTAAAAATGATGTATTTTTAGTCAATCGATTAATATCCAGCGTTCAGAAAGAATATTCATATAAGGCCGCAGAAAAAGGCCTTAAATTAAGATTGGATTCTTTGAGTCCCACAAAGGAAATTTACATCAACAATGATGCTTCTAAAATAAAGCAAATATTGGTGAATCTTGTTACCAATGCCATCAAATTTTCTAAAGATGGTAATATTGAAATTGGTTTTGAAGCAAAAGAAAATGTGCTTACATTTCATGTGAAAGATACAGGCATAGGTATTCCAAAAGAATATCATAAAAAAATATTTGATCGTTTTCGTCAGGTAGAATCAGACTATACAAGAGAATACGGTGGAAACGGATTGGGACTGGCCATTTCTAAAAGCATCGTTGAGATGCTGGGTGGAAAAATTTGGCTGGATTCTGAGGTGGGATTGGGGTCTGTTTTTTATTTTACGATTCCAAATTTAAACTCATGAAGTTTATTTTAATACTAACTTCAGCCTTTTTTGCCAAAGATAAATGTTAAGTTTTATAATTACCTATAAATATTTTGTGAAGATATTATTTTAGATATGCATTAAATTCTTAATTTTGAGGCCAATTTATTAAACATAGAAAAAACCATGACCTCAAAATCGCAAAAATCGCAAGTAAAATTTTATTCCGGAGAGGAAATCCCATTAGAGCTACACAAAGTACGAATCGTACAAAAACTTCATCTAGTTCCTATTGAAAGAAGACTGGAGGCTTTGAATGAAGGTGGATTCAATACATTCCAATTAAATACCACAGATGTGTTTTTGGATATGCTCACAGATAGTGGTACAAATGCCATGAGTGACAACCAACTGGCAGCTATGATGCGTGCAGATGATGCGTATGCCGGCTCCCAGAGTTTCTATCGTCTTCAAAAAGCAGTTGAGGATGTCTTGGGTAAGAAATATTATTTACCTGTTCATCAAGGTCGTGCCGCAGAAAATATTTTAGCCGCAGCGTATGTCAACAAGACGAGTTTGGTACCCATGAATTATCATTTTACAACTGCGCTTGCACATATTTCACAAAATGGTGGTCGTATTGTAGAGCTTCTTTATCCGGAGGCTTATGTTATTAATTCTACCCATCCTTTCAAAGGAAATATGAATGTTGAGGCTCTAGAAGATTGCATTCAAAGAACAGGAGCGGAACATATTCCATTTATCCGTATGGAGGCTTCGACCAATCTGATTGGTGGACAGCCCTTCTCCATCCAAAATTTGCGGGACGTACGTGCCATTGCTGACAAGCATGGTATCCGTGTCGTGCTTGATGCCAGTCTTCTAGGTGAAAATGCTTATTTGGTAAAGCAACGTGAGAAGGAGTTTAAGGACAAATCAATGGCTGA
The DNA here is from genome assembly GCA_023230125.1 of Bacteroidales bacterium. Lineage (GTDB taxonomy): Bacteria > Bacteroidota > Bacteroidia > Bacteroidales > UBA1402 > UBA8389. The sequence goes on from JALNXZ010000060.1 coordinate 5,811, forward strand.
GATTCTCTTGACCATGACAGGCCTGGCTGATTTGGTCTATTTTTCCGCCCGTAAATTGAGTTCATCAAGAGGTGGTGGCATTTGTACCAATGACCTCACCATCTATCATGAGTTGGAGGCACTTGTACCTCTTTATGAAGGATTCCTGACATATGGTGGGATATCTATCCGCGAAGTGGAAGCCATGGCTGTCGGTTTGTACGAAACCTTGGATGAAAGCATGATTTCGCAAAGTCCTTCATTCATAAAATACCTGGTAGAGGAAGCTATGAAAAAGGGTATCCCCATGATTACACCTCCTGGAGTTCTTGGTGCTCACGTGGATGCCATGGATTTCTGTAAACATATTTCGCAGACTCAATATCCTGCGGGATCTCTGGCTGCTGCATTTTTCCTCATTTCCGGTGTTCGAGGTATGGAACGTGGTTCCATTTCCAATCAAAGAGACGAAGAAGGAAACGAGACTTATGCAGATATGGAATTGCTTAGACTGGCTGTGCCCCGTCGTGTATTTACCCTCTCACAGATTAAATATGTATTAGACCGCTTGTCATGGCTATATGATAACAGGGAATTGATAGGCGGGCTCAAATTCACCTATGAACCGACGGTTCTCCGTTTCTTCATGGGTAGGTTGGCTCCAACTTCGGATTGGCCGGAACAACTGGTCGCAAAATTCCGTAAAGATTTCGGAGATAGTCTTTAAGTTTACCTTTTAAAAAAATGCCCATGGAACACTAGTGTCCCGTTAAACATTTTCGGAACCGTTATAACTTATTAAATTACAATATATTATATAGTCTTTTTAGTTTCAACGATTTGAATTTGTACTTTCAGTGCCAAATCGAAGAAAACTAGGCTATGAATACTGGAAAAACCGTTTTTGCCCAACTGATGACTATGCTCCCAGAATACGAATTCGACAAATGTGTTGCTCGCTACAAAGGCAATTATCGCGTTAGGAATTTCTCCTGCCGAGATCATTTCTATGTGATGAGTTTCGCTCAATTGACTCGAAGGGAAAGCCTCCGTGACATTGAAAATTGTCTGACCGCATTCTCCGCTAAGCTTTATCATTGCGGCATAAAACATGCCGTTCCTCGTAATACGTTGGCCAAGGCAAATGAGTTGAGAAGCTGGCAGATCTATGCTGATTTTGCACAGGTTCTAATCGACATTGCAAGACCGTTGTATCGAGACGATAAAGACTTTCGCCTGGATATTGACAACTTGGTTTATGCTTTTGACAGCACAACCATCAGCTTGTGTTTAACGCTCTGCCCATGGGCCACTTTTCGTGAACACAAAGGCGGGGTAAAAATGCATACGCTGTTGGATATGCGTGGTCAAATACCAGTATTTGTGCATCTTACGGACGCTTCCGTACATGATGTTAAGGCCATGGATGAACTCTACATTGAACCTGCGGCCATCTATGTGATGGACAAGGGTTATGTCGATTTCTTCCGTCTGTTCAATTTGATCCATCAAAAGAGAGCATTCTTCGTTACCCGTGCCAAAGACAATATGGTATATGAAGTAGTCTCTTCAAATGAGGTCGACAAGCAGACCGGGGTTATTAGTGATGAATATGTTAAACTTACCGGTTATAAGTCGTCAAGGGAATACCCTGAAAAATTCAGAATGGTCACCTATGAGGACTTTTCAACGGGAGTTGTTTACCGTTTCATCACCAACAATTTTGAACTCCCGTCCATCACCATATCCGAACTCTATCGGGAAAGATGGAACGTCGAGTTGTTCTTCAAATGGATTAAACAGCACCTTAAAATAAAGTCCTTTTACGGAACCACTCGCAACGCTGTTTATTCCCAGATTTGGATTGCCATTTGCACCTACTTGCTTATTGCTATAGCCAAGAAAAGGATGCGTATTGAACAATCATTATATACTTTTTCTCAGACTTTAGGCTTAACCCTTTTTGAGAAAATGCCTATAAATGAGATATTTAACAAAACTTACACTGAACGGATTTCGGATGATTATCCTATGTTATTCAGTTTCAGCGACTTTTAACGGGACACTAGTGATTCTAAAAAAGTAAAAAACGTAGAGGACAAAAGGCTTATTGAGCCTGTATTCTTGAAATATTTTTAAAAAATATAGTAGTATGTATTGCATAGTACTATATTATATGTATATTTGTGGCAAAAATACAGACCATGGATATAGAAAATGTTAAATCACAGATGCGCAAGGGCTTTCTAG
>JALNXZ010000061.1 GCA_023230125.1 Bacteroidales bacterium
ATTGTGCAACAGCACGGGCATTGCACCCCGGCGCATTGACCCAACGAATGTTTCTTGCTTTGCAGAAATCCGTATCAATATGGTCATATCCGGTCGTTGCTGTTCCGATGAATTTGATATTGGTACCATCAAGGAGTTCACTGGTACAAAAAGTTCGTGTTCGTATGATCATTGCATCGGCATCCAAGAGGTTTTCTTTCCTTATCTCTTTTCCCGGCATATAGACTACTTCAGCATATGGTTCTAGTATACCCTCTAAGAAAGGGATCATGCAATCAGCAACAATTTTCATAAAATAACTAATCTTAATTTCCGACCGCAAACGTAAACATTCTTTTTGATTTTGGAAAGGGGTTCTGTTTTTATATCTGACAAAATGGATGTATATTTGCTCCCGAACAACAAATAACGGATACATGGCTTTCAGTATTCTTTTAAATACCATTTTCAACGAGGCTACTAAATGTTATCATGATTCGGATCATGTAGATGCTTCTAATCCGAACCCATATTCTCCCAACACCATCGAATATGATCTTTTTTTAAAGAATTGGATTGATGCTGTTCAATGGCATTTGGAAGATATTATCCGGAAACCTCATATTGATCCCAAAGAAGCTTTGGCTTTGAAACGCCGTATTGACAAGTCAAATCAGGACCGTACAGATTTAGTGGAAAGAATAGACAGCTTTTTTTGGAAGAAGTATAAGGATGTGAAAGTTTTACCTGAGGCTGTCATCAACACGGAAAGCCCTGCTTGGGCGATTGATCGTTTGTCTATCCTGATACTGAAAATCTGGCACATGCGTTCAGAGGTAGAACGGCAGAATGCCACACCTGAACATAAAGACCAGTGTCAGAAGAAACTAAAGATACTACTTGAGCAGAAAAATGATTTATCTTCGGCCATCGACCAGTTATTGGAGGACATTGAATCTGGCCGCCGGTATATGAAAATGTACAAACAGATGAAGATGTACAATGATCCTTCCCTGAATCCATCTTTATATGCATCAAAAACAGAGTAATGGCAAAAATCCTGGTCATAAGACTTTCTGCGTTGGGGGATGTGGCCATCTCTGTCCCACTTTTGCAGAATCTTGCAGAACAGTATCCTGAGCATCAGTTTATTATGATTTCTTTACCTCTTATGGCAAATCTGTTTGAGAATTGTCCTTCCAATGTTTCATTCAAGGCAGTTGAGACCAAGGGAAGACATAAGGGAATGCTGGGGTTGATCAGGTTGTTCAAGGAGATAGATGGAAAGCATATTGATGCAGTTTGCGATTTGCACGATACACTGCGAAGCCACATTCTCAGTCTCATGTTTGGGATGCATCGTATTCCCGTTTTTAAAATCAATAAGGAACGCAGTGAACGTCGGAAGCTGACCCGTAAGAATAATAAGGATCTTAAACAATTAAAGTCTTCTTTTGAACGTTACCGCGAAGTCTTTTCAAAAGCAGGACTTTCTTTGGTATATTTCGATGTTCATCCAAAAATGGGACCTTCTTCCGAAGCCTTGAAGGAATTTGTACTCGAATACGGACAGAAAACCAACCTATGGATAGGTATTGCCCCTTTTACCAAACATTGTGGAAAGAAATATCCTCTTAACAAAATGGAGGAAGTCATTGCCCGGTTTGCAGGAGATAATCAGTTTAAGGTGTTCCTTTTTGGCGGTGGAAAAGAAGAACTGAAAATGATGAAAATTTGGAAAAAAAATTATCCTTCTTTACAGATTCCCAATAGAATAGGTTTAAGCAGAGAATTAAAACTCATGAGTTGTCTGGACATCATGTTAACCATGGATTCTGCCAATATGCATCTTGGATCATTGGCTTACACCAAGGTAATCTCTATTTGGGGAGCCACTCATCCTTACGCTGGTTTTTACGGTTTGTATCAGGATGAACAATATATGATTCAAGCAGACTTGCCTTGCAGGCCATGTTCTGTTTTTGGCAATAAGCCTTGCTATAGAAATGATTATGCTTGCATGCTAGCCATCTCTCCAGAACAGATTATTGAAAAAATTGAAAAGGAATTAGGTATAGGAAACGACCCCATGATTTTTTGCTCACACAAGTGAACAATTATTTGAGGAGTTACATCGAATGCCTAAATGTTAAAATAGAAAATAATGAGATGAAGTTTTTCATCAACCCAAAATTCCAGTTTTTTGAAGATTTTTTGAAACGCCTGCCTGAGTGTTTTGAGAAAGAAGGTCATACGATTTATAAATCTCGTAATGAAGTTAAGACTTTTAAGGTAGAGGGCATGGTCCTGAATGTTAAGAGTTATCGGAGACCGATTTTTTTAAACAGGGTTATATACACATTTTTTCGTCATTCCAAAGCGAGACGGGCCTATGAAAATGCCCTGGAAGTTACTTCAAGGGGTTTCGAGACTCCAGCACCTATCGCTTATATTGAGAGAAAAAGGGGAGGTTTGCTTGAAAGGTCCTATTTTGTTTCCTTGCAATGTCCCTATTCCAGAATGTTCAGAGAGTTTGAAGGAGATTCCGGCATATCCGGGCGTGAAGATATCATTCAGGCTGCAGGTATTTTGGTGGCGGCATTACATGATGCTGAAATCCTTCATATGGATCTTTCTGTGGGCAATATCCTTTTTGAAAAAGATGAAACCGGCATCCATTTTAGCCTTGTTGATATGAATCGGATGAAGTTCCGAAAAATTGGAAAGGAGGCTGGTTGTAAAAATTTTGAAAGATTGAGGGGTGATTCTGATTTTTTCAGGGAATTGGCTGATTCTTATGCAAAAGCCCGTGGCTTTGATGCTGAATACTGCCTTAAGCGGATGCTCCACTACTATGAGAAAAGTGTAAAAACTTTCAGACGTAAAAGGGAGTTTAAGAATCATTTCCGTCACAAACACGACCCTTTGAAGCAGCATGAATAAGTGATGAAGGCTTTTTGGCGAGCCTGGTCATAAATATTATGATGTTCATTTTCATCAAAAAAAACCGTTCATTTTCTTTGTCTACGTGTTTTAGAAAATGAAGTAATGTCCGGAATATCTGATGTGTTGAATACCCTGCCCGTATCATTCGCTTCATGTAGATACTTGTCATATACCGATATTCCTCTTTTTGCAAAACCTTTTCAGAAAAGCCGATTAAAGAGACGGGTGTCTTGTCTCCCCATTTTTCCCAATAAGTCAGGCTGTTTTCAACCCATTGTCTGCCTTGAAATCCTTTCGAAAAATGTTCAATCAGGATATCGTTGACGGCCCTGTTCTCAAAACCTTGAAAATAAGCCTGAAGGCAAATGTCCATATCGTAAAAATGAAAACCTTTATAACGTACATCATCAAATCGTATCTTTTCGAACAACTCTTTACGTATACCCAAAAAAACGCCATCTAGAGCAATCACAGGCTTTTCATGGCCTTTGTTGTAAACATCTGCATTTTTATAGATGGGTTTTGAGTGCTTATTGTCGGATTGGAGGATATGTTCTGTAAAATGATAAAAACTCCAGGAAGATGGTATTCGAGGTAGAACAAATCCTCCGCAGACCCCGATTAATCCGCACGACGGATCTTCCAAATGTCTGCATACGGCTTTTCCCCAATCTTGGGAATGGAAAAGTAAATCTTCATGGATAAAGCAGAGGTAGGGATGATGGCTCATTTCCATCCCCTTGTTATATGCAGAAAAGATGGAATAATTGTTGCCGGAATTATCTATGACAATAAGCTCATATTCCGTTCCGACAGTCTCATTGATATTTGCTTTCAGAGCATTTAAAGATTTGGGGTTCCTTGAACAGATAATGATGGATACCATGGGCTATCGTTTTTCTATCGTTTTTCCTGAATCTTCTCGATTCCGTTCAGACAACGGAAATAACCTTTGTGTTGCTTTTCTTTCAACATCTTTGAATTCAGGTTCTGGTCTACCCAGTTTTCTTTGTGACACAAATGGTATTGAACAGCCAAATTCCGGACGGATTCAAGTTTGTAACCGGCTTTTTGAAATCGCCAGATAAGATCAATATCTTCACCAATGGCCGGCAGTTTGTAATCTTCATCAAAACCGTTGATAGTCAGTATGGCCTTTTTGTAGAAAGACATGTTGCAACCGGTTATGTTTTTTAGTATCCTACCTCTAGGAATAAAACCAAGAACGCCTTTTGGGGCGATAAAGAGACCTTCTTCGGGATAACGGATTCCCTTTTTGTGAAGTAGTGGTAAATGAAGCAGGAGAAAGCGGTTGATATCCGAAGGAATCATTGTCCCATCAAGAAAAGATTGGGTGAGCTTCTTGTTGAGTTTTAATCTTTTACCTCCCAATATCAGATTCTCCCTTGATAGACGGAGGTGCTGTTCCATAAACTGTCGATGTAATACGCAATCTCCGTCAATAAAAACCAGATACTCTGATTTTGCTGCGATGATAGCTCGGTTCAAAGCCCGATTTTTTGCCCACCCCAAATCTTCTTGTGTGAGATGTTGCCAAGAATTTTCAAAAGGATAGTCTTTTAGAAATTTTTTCATGTAACCATGTTCTGCATCTTCAGATATAATGATTTCAAAGTCTTTAAAAGTTTGAGCATTCACTGAATCCAAAACAGCTTTCAGGAAGTGGGTATCGTTGTAGACTGAAATGATTAATGAGGCTTTAGGTACAGACATGATTTAGGTACAGGGCGTAAAAATTGTTAAAAGTTATATGAGTTGTTGATAGACATTCGTCAACGATCTTGAAATATTCAAGTCGGAAAAATTTTCGATATATAAAAGACCTGCATCGACCATCTTTTTCCTTTTTGAGGTATTGTTGAGTATATCATTGATAGCAGCTATGAGTTCTTCCACATGATCATGGTCAATGTAACATGTTTCCGGCCCTCCGGTTTCTTCAAAACAGCTCCCTTTTGAAGTGATTACCGGAACTTTTGAATGCAAGGCTTCTATGATTGGTATGCCGAAGCCTTCGAAGAGGGAAGGATAAATGAAAATCTCAGCCATTTGGTAGATGGCAGGCAAATCTTCATTGGGTACATTTGTAAGAAATAGCACTTTTGATTCAATATGATGTTTATCAATCATCTTTTTAAGTTCGTCGAGATATTCTGTCGGCTTTCCCAATATAACCAAAGGAATATCAATGTGACCACAGATGAGTGCCTGAATGATCAATCCTTGGTTCTTTCGCCTCTCGATGGCTCCGACATTCAGCAAATATTGGTCTGGAAGATTATATTTATTTTTGACAATCAACAATTTATCCTCGCTGCATTTTTGCTGAAAGATGGGATTACAACCTTGATATATCACTTCGATCTTTTGTTTTTCAATGCCAATATATTCAACCAGATCCCTTTTTGTCTGTTCACTGATAGCAATCACTTTGTCTGCAATCCTGCAACTTCGAAGATATTTATTTTTATATAATTGCCTGTCAATCAATGTGTAAAGTTGTGGAAATTTTAAAAAGATCACATCATGCATTGTAACTACAGACCTGGCTGATGTTTTTTCAATGCCGACAGGCAATTCATGACTCAATCCGTGAAAGATGTCCAGATGCAAACTGTTGATTTTTTTACATTCGTGGAAAGTTCTCCACAATGCAGGACATTCTTTATAGAACAAACTCTCAGGCTGTATGACCGAACAATTTGACGGTAAATGAAAATCGATGGCATTACGGATTTTCGGTGTAAATAAAAAGTACTCATTGTCAGGTTGATGATGAGATAGTATACGGAGGGTGTCACGACTGTAATTCCCCAAGCCGCGTGAATTATAAAAAGCTCTTTTTGCGTCAAATCCTATCTTCATCATTTTTTGCTATGGATTTTGATTCAGGCATTAAATTTTAAATTCCTTTATCAATTTTTCTGATGCCATTGGGCGTTTCTATCTGATGTTCTTTGCGAATCTGTTTTCTGATGGCTTTGTTTTTTCTAATGATTTCATCCGTTTTATAGGGGCGCTCATGATCCAGGTGAACACAAACTGCTGAATATCTGATTTGTTTGGATTTGATGCCATTGTTGAAAAGCCTTTCACCAAATTCCCTGTCTTCTCCTCCGTATTCCATCATTTCGTTAAAACCATTGATGGCCAATAAGTCTGTCTTCCATCCTGAGGAGTTGCATCCATTCCATGATGCCTTGGCCGTAGTAGCAAAGTTCAGCAGTTTGGAATATGTTTTGCTCTTTAGGAGTTTTGTACACTTGAAATTGTACTCCAAGCCTTTCTTTTTCAACCATCTCAGGTCAAAAGCCGATTGGTTTGAAATATTTTCTTTGGTCAGGGCCTGACTGATGGATAATGGTAGTTTCAAATAGCCGGCGGAGAGAAAATAACGCTTCCTTGCATATTGGGCATGTGTTTCTATAAAATCCTGTCTTGGAATACAATCTTGGTCGGTAAATATGAGATACTCGGATTCTGCAGCAAGTATGGCTAAATTAAGGATTCGGTTTTTTCGAAAACCTTTATCCTCTTGCCAGACATGTTTGATTTTAAGGCTTGTCTTTTTCTCAAATGAATGAATCAGTAATTGTGTCTCTTCTGAGGACCCATCGTCTGCAATAATAATCTCGAAATCCTTATAACTTTGGCTTTCATAACCCCACAAGACCTTTTCCAGCCAAACAGGACTGTTATAGGTGGAGATGATGACACCGATAGTGTTGGGAAAGTCCGTTATTTTACACATCTACAGCACTGAAATAAGGTTAAATGAACCAAAAATATCAAGACAAAGTTAGATTAATTTTATTTCCTTCCAAAATCTGCGGGAATTTCTCCCCATGACCGGGTGTCCCATTTGATTAAAGGGATATCCCAGGTATGTGTCTGGAGCCATTTCTCAGCTCTGTCTATCATTTCAAAAAGAAATTCATTTGCCGGTGTCATTGTAAGTTTTGTACCGCATTTTTTCTTTCTCACCCATGTTAGGGCGTTCATACTGTCCGAATAAACAGGAAATTTGGTTTGCTTTGATTCCTGTAAGGCCAAAGCGTGTACGATGGCAAGAAATTCCCCGATATTGTTGGTCCCCTCTTTGAAAGGCCCTTGATGGAAGATTTCTTGCCCGGTTCGGATATACACCCCCCGATATTCCATGAGCCCCGGATTTCCACTGCAAGCTGCGTCAACAGCAATGATATCGCCTGAAGGTTTTGTTCCTGATGTCGTATTTTTTTCCGAGACTTGCTTTTTATAAAAAGATTTCCAGTCTCCTGAGAAAGCTTTTTTTGCCTCCTCATAAGAATCAAAAGATTTGTATTTGGCCTGTTCCACACCGTCAATCTGTGCTTTGCAATCAGTCCAGTGCTGATAAATGTCGGGCTTTTGCCCAACCCAGACGACATAAAACTTTTCTTTTTTGGCCATGCTGGATCAAATTATCTGATAGTATCCTGATCTTTGGTTTGAAACAGTTCTTTCCTCTTTCCGTTAAAAATCTCGTATTTACGGAATTCACAGTCAAGTGGCCCATTCATCAACTTGATACGGGCAGATGGACGAAGTCCGATTTTGTCAAAGCATTCTTCCCTATAACTCAGAATCCATGCATTATATCCAGGGAATCCATGTTTTAACCTTTCTCCTATGTTTTCATAAAGCATCAGCAAATCTGTGGAAGAAACGCGTTCACCATAAGGCGGGTTCATAACGAGCATTCCGTTTTCCGGTGCTAGTGTAATCTTTTGGATGGACTTTGTTTCAAGCTGAATATATTTTGAAAGGCTGGCACTCTTGATATTTTTTTCTGCAATACCAATGGCTTGCGGAGAAATATCTGACCCGAAAATCTTAAAGTCAAAATGTTTTTCGTCGGTTTCTTCATTGAGTATATTTTCGAAGAGTTCGGCATCGAAATCTTTCCATTTTTCGAAGGCAAAAAATTTGCGATAAATAC
>JALNXZ010000062.1 GCA_023230125.1 Bacteroidales bacterium
ATTTGTCGCAAGAAATCAGTCGGCGTACCAAAAATATGTCTAAAATCTATGCCGAGGTAGGTAAACATGCCAAAGCAATTTCCAATAATCTGACCACGATGATTTCTCCGTATATCCATGGTGTAAAGACAGATCAGGTGATGACCGGCGGCAATAAAGCAATCACGGTGCAGGAACATGAGGAAGAATGGAATGAAATTCTGACCAATGTTGAAGGTTCTGTCGATATTCTGGCATTTCAGGATGGGCAAGTCGATTATCATGAACTTCCGGAATATCTGACTGTCAATAAAAAATTAGCAGATGCACATCAGATGAAATGTTGGACGAACATAGAATCTTTTGATCGGGATATGCCTATCCGCTTTTTGCCGATTAAATGGGAAAAGCTATTGTTGAAACTGGAAGCGGCCCGAAAGGCAGGGATGGAGAATGCCATCACTTTTGAATTTTCTCATTTTATGAGCCCCAATTCTACTTATTTGCAGGCTGGGTATTTATATGAGAGATATAAAGAACATTTTGGTATCAAGTAAATTAACAGATATTATTTAACCATTAAAATTAATTCTTTCATGAAAAAGAACAAAATCACTTTACTAAAATGGAAATCAAAATATTTGATTCCATTTTTGTGTGCTTGCTCACTTTTATGCTCAACTGTTGCCTTTGCTCAAACAACAACAGTTCAGGGGAAAGTGTTTAACACACAAGGAGAAAGTTTGATAGGAGTAAGTATCATAGTAAGAGGAACGAGTTCCAGTGCTGTGACAAATATTGATGGTACATTTAAAATGAATGTCCCTGCAAATAATGCTACTCTTGAATTTTCGTACATAGGTTACAACACCCAAAGTATTGCATTAAATGGGAAAACAAATCTAAACGTAATCTTGGAGGAGAACCTGAAGGCCTTGGATGAGGTTGTTGTTGTAGGTTATGGAACCCAGAAACGTGCAAGCATCACTGGTGCTGTATCGACTATGTCTGACAGGGAGCTGTTAAAAGCTCCTGCAATGGGTGTCACTAATGTGATTGGTGCTCGTGTGGCCGGTGTCACAATGTTGCAGTCTTCCGGACAGCCAGGTTCTGATGCCGCTTCCTTGTTGATTCGTGGACAAAGTGCCACTTATATTGTGGATGGCGTTCAGCGTGACTTCAACGAAATTGATCCGAATGAAATCGAATCCATCTCCGTGTTAAAAGATGCGACTTCTGCAGCCGTTTATGGTTTGGGTGCTTCTGCGGTCATCATTGTAACTACCAAAAAAGGTAAAGCGGAAAAGGCACGCATCGTCTATAGTGGAACTTTTGGGAACAGCCAGAATTCAAGTCAAATAAAATGGCTGGATGGTCCGGGTTATGCCTATTGGTATAATAAGGCCAGAGTGATGGATGGTGATGAGGAAGTCTTTACTGCCGCCCAGGTACAAAAAATGAAAGATGGTGTTGACGGTTGGGGCAATACCGACTGGTATGGTAAAGTGTTCGGTACAGGAACCAATACGCACCACAACATCAGTGCAACAGGCGGTAACGATAAGGTCCGTTTCTTTACTTCTATCGGTGCCTTTTCTCAAAAAGGAAATATTGACAATTACAACTACGATCGGTATAACCTTCGCTCCAATGTTGATGCTAAAATCAGTAACAATATTTCTATGGAATTGGGCATTTCCGCCCGTGTTGAGAAACGAGATAGACCTCGCTACTCTGCAAATCCGGATGATTGGCACAACATTCCACAACAGGCTGTACGTGCATTGCCTTATGTCCCTGATACAATAACATATCAAGGAAAAACATACTATACAGGTACACCTACAAACTCTTCACCAGTAAGTCCTATCGCATCTATTTATGAATCTGGTTATTATAGGACCAACAATACGTATATTCAATCCAACTTCTTATTGAAGTATGATGCTCCTTGGCTGAAGGGTTTGAACTTTAAATTTATGGGCGCATATGACTTGTCTTATCAATTTGCCAAAAGCCTTGCCATTCCGTTTAAGACCATGTTGTCGGCTTTACCAAACGCTTCTACTGAAACCTTGAGTTATAGCGTGTTTACTGATAATGCAGGAAATATATCCCTGACTGAATCTGGTTATCAATCAACCAATGTGGTGACTCAAACCAGTGCCAATTTTGACAGAACATTCGGAGAGCATAAAATCAATGTGATTGCTTTAGCTGAGACTCGTAACCAATTTAGCAATACCCTTGGCGTTTCCGGTTATGGCCTTGACTTTCTTGCATTGGATGAGTTAAATCAAATTACCAACAAGTCAGGTGTCGGAACGGAAAAGATTCCTGATCTAAGCGGTTCCAGCGGAATATCCCGTGTGCTTGGTTTTGTCGGCCGTGTGAATTATGAATATAGCGACAGATATTTAGCCGAAGTATCTCTACGTCGTGACGGAAGCTATGTCTTTAATCCAAAGAACGGCTCCAATTGGATAATTTTGCCGGCTGCTTCTCTTGGCTGGAGAATAAACAATGAGGACTGGTTTGCGACCGATTGGGTTGACAACCTGAAAATCAGGGGCGGTATCGGTAAGACAGCGACTACTGGAGGAGTATCTTCTGGAAATTTCTTGGATTTGATGACCGTTTCTACGAATCAGGTTGTTCTTGGCGGTGCAAGCCAGAGTATGATTTACGCATCCAATTTGGGGAATCCCAATCTGACTTGGGCTAAATGTCTGACCTATAACTTGGGTGTTGATTTTTCTGCTTGGAAAGGATTGTTGGGCCTTGAATTCGATGTATTCTACAAATATCAATATGATTTGCTTTCTTCTGCCAGTGGCTCCTATGCTCCTTCTATGGGTGGCTATTATTTCACTTATGCAAATCAGAACAAGGTAGACTATCGTGGTTTTGATTTTACCATCAGTCATAACAATCACCTTGGGGATTTTAACTATGGCGTAAAATGGGTCGGATCTTTAGCCAAACGCACTTGGTTGTATTACTCAAGTGATTCAGAGAATACCCCTGATTATAGAAAACTGACCGGCAAGGAAGTGGGCTCTCAGCTTGGTTTTATTGCCGAAGGCTTGTTCCAGTCTCAGGAAGAGATTGATAACTCGGCTACGATACCGGGATCGGCCGTTTTGCCGGGTAGCATCAAATATAAGGATAGAAACGGTGACGGTAAGATTACGTATGCCCAGGATATGGGCTATGTGGGCAAAAGCGCTTATCCAAAGTTCCAGTCTTCTCTGAACTTAAATGCCAATTGGAAAGGTTTTGATGTTGATTTACTGTTCCAGGGAGCATTGGGTCGTACGGTCGCTTTGACAGGTGTCTATTCAGCAACCGGTTCAGCAGGCATAATGGATAATACGTCCTTTACAAAAATATTCTACCACGGTGGTAACTCTCCGGTTTTCTTGGCAGAAAATTCCTGGACTCCTGAGCATACCGATGCAGAATTTCCTCGTTTGTCCATATCTCCTATAAGCAACAATAATGCTTTTTCCTCTTCTTTCTATTATAGATCAGGGGATTATCTACGCCTGAAGACCTTCCAGGTGGGTTACTCTCTTCCCAAAGGGATGATCACAACTTGGGGTATAAATAATCTTAGGCTTTATGTTGAAGGGTCAAACATTCTGACATTCAGTGAACTGACCAAATATAACATAGATCCTGAATCACCGGGTGTAAATAATGGATACTATCCACAGCAGATGACTATCTCTTTTGGTGTTAACCTAACATTATGATTCGAAAAATGATGAAAAATATATTCAAAATAACGATTTTGGCTACTATTGTAGCCGGATTCAGCAGCTGTAATGATTGGCTGGACGTTCCCTCTACAGATAATCTAGACAATAGGGTCATCTGGGAGGATGAAACAAGTGCCGATCTGTATGTCAATGGGTTCTATACCTATTTGAACAAATACGGCCAATTTGGTACGCTACAGTTTCAGGGCAGCCTGACAGAGAGTCTGACGGATGCTTTCAAATACGGTTCTTACGCTTTGGGTAACAAAGCCGGACACCCGAACAACTATGTGTTCAATCCTGCCGTGATCACTTCTGCCGGTTGCTTATACGATTGCTGGAGTGATGCTTATAACGAAATCAGGAGAATGAACCAGTTCTTGAACTCTATGGAAAAATTTTCCAAGGCTTCTGATGAAAAAGAGACAGAATGGAAAGCTCAGGTCCTTTTCTTTCGGGCCTATGTTTACTTCCAACTGGCAAAACGCCACGATGGGGTTATCCTTTATACAGACTTGAATCAGATGCAGAATGACAAGGCCCGCAGCTCAAAGGAAGATACCTGGACTTTGATCAAATCGGATCTGGACTATGCCATAGCCAACTTACCTAAATCATGGTCTGCAATCGCAGATAAAGGCCGTGTCACCAAATATGCAGCCTGGGCTTTCAAATCCCGTGCCATGTTGTATGCAGAGAACTGGCAGGAGGCATATAATGCTGCAGACTCTGTCACATCAGCGTCAGAGGAATACGGATTGATTGGATTGATGAATAATTATAAGGATGCTTGTAACGGAAACAACAAGGAGGCTATTCTCGAATTTGATTACAACGTTTCCGGTCCATATCATAGCTTTGACAAGGATTACGTTCCATTGAGCGATGGCTATGAATTTGGAGGATTGGGCACCCCGACACAGGAAATGGTGGAATCTTATGAGAAGACTGACGGTACTAAAATGGACTGGACTCCTTATCATTCTGCAACAGCAACCCGTCCCCCTTATGAAAACCTAGAGCCCCGTTTTAAGGCTTCCGTCATCTATCCGGGATGTACCTGGAAAGGCAATATCATGCAGAACTCTGTAAACGGCACCTATGGTACATTCATGGCTTATAGGGCAAATCCTTATTCTTATGGATTTACCACAACAGGTTACTACCTGAGAAAACTAATGGATGAATCCCATTTAGACATCAACGGTGTATACAGTACCCAGCCATGGGTGGAGATTCGCTATGCGGAAGTTCTTTTGAACAAGGCGGAAGCTGCTTACCGATTAAGCAAGATTGGTGATGCCCAGAGTGCTATGAATGAGGTTCGTGCCCGTGTCGGTCTTCCGGGAAAATATACGACAGGTACGGAATGGTTCAATGATTACAGAAACGAACGTAAAGTTGAATTGGCTTACGAAGGACAATTGTTCTGGGATATGCGCAGATGGAAACTGGCTCATATCGAGTATAACAATTATCGTTGCCATGGCTTCAAGATTACCGGCGATAATTACGAATATATTGACGTAGACTACCAGGATCGTAAGTTCTTGGAGAAGACATATGTTCTTCCTATCCCTGATGCTGAATTAGAGAACAATTCTCTGATGCTTCAATACGATGAATGGTTATAATAAATATAAAGAATAATGCAATGAAAAATAAAATTATATCATTGATTGCTATTGCTTCAATTGTGTTTGGTGGGATTGGTTGCCAAGAGGTTGAAGACTTGACCCCTTCCATTTCACGTTCGGGCATTAATGGCATCACGGCATCTTTCTATGGTGATGAAAGCTCTGAAAATGCATTTACCAGTGAAATAGACTCTACCAATGGGATCATTACTGTCGTATTCCCTTATAATTATCCCAGAACGTCAAACACTGTTTTGACGATGTCTGATTTGACAAAAATGAGGGTTACTGCGAATCTGGATGATAATGTTTCCATTTCTCCGGCTATCCTGTATATGGATTTCACAAAGGAGAATTACATCACAGTGACTGATCAGACCAAAAAGAAGAAAGGATATGACGTTGTTGCGGAAATCCGTAAGAGTGCCGAATGTGCCATCACAAACTTTGAATTGGCATCTCTTGGTCTAAGCGGAGTCATTGATGAGGCTAACAAAACCATTTCCCTTATTTCAGTTGATCCAATTGGTTCTGCTTTGGCTACAGTAACTGTATCACACGGAGCTATTATGTTGCCGGATCCGACAACGACAGCCTTGAATTATAACAATGATGTACAGATTACTGTTACAGCTCAGAATGAAACAACTTCAGCTGTTTATACGGTGAAGAAAGATGTTCCTTCCAAGACTGACTTCGGTATGCGTTCCGGAAGTGCCAAGATCCTTTGGTCAAAGAAACTGAATACTGACCTTGGAATTAGCGTCTTGAACCTGACCGGCGGTATGGCGGTAACGAAAGACTATGTCGTGTTGAACACCAGAGGTCTGAACAGCATTTACTTGAATCGTAAGACAGGTGAAATGGTCGGTGAGATTGATCTTGGTACAAACAAGGGAAGTTTGATTAACTTCTACAATACTTGTGATGACAATAACAATATCTTGTTGTGTAATCTTGCTCCCAATGCAGGTGCATTCAAAGTTTGGAGAATCAACGGTGTGGCCGCAGCTCCGGAATTGTATATCGAATGGAACGGTGGTTTAGCAATCGGACGTAAATTATCTATCAAAGGTAGTCTTGAAGGGAATGCCATCATTTCAGCTCCAATTCTTGCTGCCGGATATCAATTTGCACGTTGGCAGGTGATAGGAGGCGTCCTTCAGTCACAAACTCCGACACTAGTCACGATAACCGGTTTTACCACCAATTGGAACTACAATTGTGACATCGTCTATACAGATCCGACAAATTTGAACAGTGATTATTTTGTTGCATGCTATTCCGCCCCTTATAAATTCTCATGGGTGGACGGCATAACCAATACAGTCAAGGCTGCCGGAGCTGTTATCAGTTCTAATTGGATTCAGAATGCCACAGACTATACGGTATTTAATAATTGTCCTTATGCAGCAAGTAATTCCGTCAACTCCTTTACTTGGGGTGGTGATGATAAGATCTATTTGTACGATGTAAGTACATCTTCCGGTCTTTCAACCACTGTCTGGGATGCACCAATTAGTACATACGGAGGTAAGGATAACGGTGGAGCGAATGGAAATGGTACCGGTGACGTTGCGCTGAAAGTTTCAGACGACGGATACTACATGTACCTGTACTTTATGTTTACCAACGGATGTGTTGTTTGCGTACAGTACGATTGTATTGATATGTAATAGTATTTAATTATAAACCAATTCTAAATACCTGCACCTAAACAGGTGCAGGTATTTTTCCCTTTTATGAAAACAATCAAATTCATAGCATCTTACGCTGTCATCTTATTGACAAGTTTCATTTTATTTCTAAATGCATCCTGTAGTGGAGATGATGGTCCTAATTATGAATTTCCGGATACAATTCCAACAGAGAATAGTAAAAAACCGCGTTATATTTGGATTGATGCGGCAGCTAATTTTAATGATTTTGCCAACAGCAAAGAAAATATTGCCAGAGACCTGACTTTGGCTAAAGATGCCGGTTTTACTGATATTGTTGTGGACATACGTCCCACAAACGGTGATATCCTTTTCCAATCTTCGGTAGCCGGAGTTCAGCAAGTAGAATGGTTGGGCGCCTGGGTGAACGGCAATTATTCGAAAGTTTACCGTACAGCAACTTGGGACTATTTGCAGGCGTTCATAGATAAAGGACACGAATTGGGACTGAAAGTACATGCAGGTTTCAATACCATGGTTGGTGGAAACGGCAGTACATTGGGTAATCAGGGAATTCTTTACAGGGATAATACCAAGAAATCCTGGGCTACTTGTGATAACTTGTCTACCGGCATTACGAACGCGATGGATCAGGGATCAGGTACAAAATTTTTTAATCCCGCAAATGATGATGTCCAAACATATATCTGTAATATATTGAAGGACCTTGCAAAATATGATATTGATGGCATTATCCTTGACAGAGGACGTTTTGGTGGAATCCAATCTGATTTTTCAGAGACTACCCGTCAGAAATTCCAAAATTATCTTGGTGGTGTTACTATTCAGAATTA
>JALNXZ010000063.1 GCA_023230125.1 Bacteroidales bacterium
CGTAGACGGTTTGGTTCACATCACAGACTTGAGCTGGGGCCGTGTAAGTGATCCTAAAGAAGTCGTAGAATTGGATCAAAAGATCAACGTTGTTATTTTAGATTTCGACGACGAAAAGAAACGTATCGCTCTCGGCTTGAAACAACTTACTCCTCACCCATGGGATGCTCTCAGTGCAGACCTAAATGTTGGTGACAAAGTAACCGGACGTGTTGTCGTTATGGCTGATTACGGAGCATTCATCGAAATCGCTCCAGGCGTAGAAGGTTTGATCCACGTTTCAGAAATGAGTTGGTCGCAACACCTTCGCAGTGCACAAGACTTTATGAAAGTTGGTGACACTGTAGAAGCTATTATTCTGACACTCGACCGCGATGAACGTAAAATGTCTTTGGGCATCAAACAACTCAAGGAAGACCCATGGGCCGCCATCGAAACCAAATACGCAGTTGGCAGTCGCCACATTGCAAAAGTTCGCAACTTCACCAACTTCGGTGTATTTGTTGAAATCGAAGAAGGCGTAGACGGCCTGATCCATATCAGCGACCTGAGCTGGACCAAGAAAGTTAAACACCCAAGTGAATTTACCCAATTAGGTGCTCCTATCGAAGTTGTTGTACTGGAAATCGATAAGGACAACCGACGTTTGAGCCTTGGTCACAAGCAATTGGAAGAAAACCCATGGGATGTTTTCGAAACAATCTTCACTGTTGACAGTGTTCACGAAGGAACTATCATCGAACTGATGGATAAGGGTGCCGTTATCTCCTTGCCTTATGGCGTTGAAGGTTTCGCTACTCCTAAACACTTGGTTAAAGAAGATGGAACCACTGCTCAGGTTGACGAAAAGCTCGAATTTAAGGTCATTGAATTCAACAAGGACGCAAAACGCATCATTCTTTCTCACAGCCGCATTCACGAAGATGAGGCTAAAGTAGAAGCTCGTGCTGCCAAGAGAGTTGCCGGATCCAAAAAAACAAAAAAAGCTGAAGAAGAAGATACTTCTGTTCAACAAAAAGTTGAAAAAACGACCTTAGGTGACATCGACGCCTTAGCTGCTTTAAAAGAACAACTTGATGCCAAAAACAACAAGTAGTCGATACTTCTCTATAGAAAAAACCGAATCCCTCGAAAGGATTCGGTTTTTTTTGCCTATCTGCTTAAAAGGGTATATTTGTCTTTATAAATCCAACCTGTGACCATGAAAAAAATTGTCGGGTTTTGCATATTTATCACGCTGCTCAGTTGTAGCGAAGGCCGTTTTGACGTACCGGGGAAACCTACCCATCCCATTTCCATCAACCGCTTTGACCAGACGTTCTTCAAGACCGGAAACAGTCCTGACTCAGCTTTTTTAGATTTGTATGCCAATCAGATTATGGAAGTCGGAGAACCCGGTAGCCCCATGTTCAGGGAATTTGACAGCATTTTCAGACATGACGGACAAATGCGGAAAATCTATTCAGATTGTCAGAACGTCTTTAATGATATATCCCCTATCGAAGGAAAACTGACCTGGGCATTTTACCGGTTACATTATTTTTTTCCGGACATACCTTATCCAAAAGTCTACATGCATCTTTCAGGATTTGGCCAATCCATTGTATCAGCTCCAAACATTCTTTCAGCCGGAATTGACAAATATCTTGGACCAGACTACCCTATTTATCAGACTCTTTACTACCCTTTCCAGATTCAAAGGATGTACCCCAATAAAATTGTGTCCGATTACATTACGGGGTGGATCCGTTCAGAATTCACTGAAGAGAGCTTGATGGATCAGCAAAGACTTTTGGATTATATGATTTATGAAGGAAAAATACTGTTTTTCGTAAAAGTCCTTTTACCGGACGAAACCATGGAGAATATCACTGGATTCAACAAAGAACAACTAAACTGGTGTACTACGAATGAGAAAAAAATGTGGGATGCCATACTAAAACTGAAACATCTGTACAGTACAGACCAATTGGTCATTTCTAAATATATCGGAGAATGTTCCAGCACCTCCTTTTTCCCTGATAGTTCTCCAGGACGGGCTATCATCTGGACAGGCTACAAAATTGTAGAAGCTTATATGAACAAGGAACAAGATGTGACCATACAGAAACTGCTAAAAGCAAAGACACAAGACATTCTGGCCAAATCGCTGTATCATCCGTAAAAGCAGAAGATATTTGTATCAATTATTCACAAATTCAATATATGAATGTCTTGATGGATAGCCCTATAAATTTTGCGTTAGAGACTCATCTTCAGGACAAATGCAGCTTCTCCTTCAACAACTTGTAACCCGAAACGCTGGCTTTGAGTTTCTGACCTGTTCTGAGGATGACCATGTAACGTTGTTTTTCGTACAACTCGATACGCGAAATAAAACCGATGTTCACAATGCAGGAACGGTGAATCCGAAGAAAGTTGTCAGGTAACTGTTCTTCTAGATGCTTCATTGTATCTTCCTTGATGAAACGCGCAACAGTGGTATATAATATGACATAATCTCCTTCTGCCTGCAGATATAACAAGTCAGAAATCTGAATGATGTTGATTTTAGAGCCTGATTTGACGGTTATATTATCCGTTAAATCCATTCTGCCTGATTTTAAGGAAGTTTCAGGATTCGAGACGACCGCTTCCGGAATGGACTCTTCTTCTTCCATCCCGACTACACTTGAAGATTCAACAGCATCTATATCCGTCTGTTTTCCATCATACTGGATGATAATTATAAAAGCCAGTATTCCTATCACAATCTTAAACGGTATGATTTCAGCCAACTGCTGAAATGTTTCAGCAGAAAATAATATATAAAACAGCAGGTATTCGGTACCAATCAAGACAAACAACGTAAGAGATAGCAATGCCAGATGATTGATTATACGCTTTAGCAGACTAGATCTGTTAAACTTGGTAAACCTGATGGTATACCATAACATGACCGAAATGCCACAGATGAGCAGTCCGGATATGGCACCCTGAATACTCAGAATATATGATTTCACGGGTATCAGCCCAGTCAGGCAAAGCGGAATCAAAGCTCCGACCATCATGAATATGCCAACAAAAGTCAACATCCGTGGAATAGTATAAAAGGCTGGCGGTTTCATCAACTTTTAGTCTCTGATTTCACATTCTCCAAAAGCACATTTTCCTTCAATGGTCAATTTTTTCGGTTCATCAGGGTAATAGCTCTTGGTTAGCCTGTGATCAGAGAACGTACCGAAGAAACCGTTTCCCTGAACCTGCACGTTCCAGGTGTCAGGAACAATAATGGATACAGAACCGAAGGTCAAGTCTATGTAAAGTTTGGTATTGCCTTCAGGAAGCGTCGTCTTTCGCAGATCCACAATCACTTCACCAAAGGCACATTTCACATTGCCACCCTTAAAAACAGGGTCAAGCACAATGTTTTTACGGCTATCGAATGCGGAGTCCACATTCAAGAATCCATCTTCCGTCTCCCATTTGGAGGTATGGTTCAAATTCCATCCGTAACAAATAAAAGAATGATGCTTGAAGAGGCTTTCAATAATAATCAATAGTCCTGCCACAATGAGCAATAACGGCCAATAAACACTGGTGAAATTTTCAGGAATGCCCCATTCGGGATGGATGGGAGATATATAAGGCACTATAAAAAATGCACCTACAGCCAACAAGGTAAAGGAAGTGCTGAAACTTTTATGAAACAAGCAAAGAATACCTGCAAGGAGCAGCCAAATCGGCCATGCGGTAAGCAATGACTTATATTCACTTGGAATAATACCTGTATTGATGCAAAGGAAAACAAGTCCTGCAAGAATCAAGGTCAGTGCCCATGCGAATCCACTTTTACGAGATCTGGATTTACAGCAATTGGTAGTAAAATCAGATTGGTTTTTCATTCTTCTACAAATTTAATGATAAAACATTTATAAAAATATTGCCAACCAAGATATTCATTGATGGTTGCTATCAGAAAAATCCTGATGAAGCAAAAGTATGTGGAATAGGCCGTTGTAAAAAGTCAATATCGATGAAACCGAGTCAAAAGCCCGATGAACAGCATCAAAAAATCGTTATTCGTCAAGAATCATAAATAAAAACTGTAAAATTAACATCTATCTTTTGTAGAACCATAAACCATCACTCCGTCAAAGTCAAATGCATTTCACAATCTTTGCAGTCAAAGCTTAGTTGAATACGTTTGTTGTTGTAAACCAAAAATAAAGGTTCATTGAAAAGCTTGGCCTGTTTGCTCATTCTTGAACAGACCCCCAATTCATAACGCAGACAATACTTGTTGAACATTACAACTTCTGATGAATCGGCCATTTTTCCCTCCTTCGTAAAGTTTCTAGCCTCAAAAGCCGGATCAATCGAAGTAACACCATGGGCCATGTAAAATTCAGCGGCTTTCTGATTCAGGACATTACCCAAATAGGTCAGTGCCTTCTCCGGAAAAGCATGCGTCGTCGGAACAATTCTTATCTCTTCCCTTCTGTCATTAAGCGTCCGTACTCTCTCCATTTTTTCACAAAGTTGACGTCTCAGTTCCGCCCATCTGGAAACCGGAACAAACCAATCTTTTTCCCAGTCGATTTCACAGGAAACCGCTTCAAAACAGGTATTTCCCAGCTTGGACAATTGCGTCCGGATATTTTCCTTTTGCGGTCTTGCTGCTGGCTCTTTTGACTGTTCGAAAGATATTACGGTACGATGAGATTCGTTGTCCTCCATACTTAAGGCAAAGCCGAATCCCGTTTCCCAACACTTGATGGAAACAGGAATGAAACGCTGCGCCGAAGGTTTTTCCAACTCCCGTTCAAAAGCCTGGTCAAAAGTACGATATAACTGCGTATTGGGTTTGACATGTGTTGCCTGCGCCGGAAACAAACGGTTATCCTCTACCCTGTTCACGCGGAAGCCCTCCATATTTCCCTGTTCATCAAAAAAACTCAGACCATCACCATTGGAAAAAGGGATAAGACCGGCAACGGTCAAACTGTTTCCTCTGATTTCCTTTACCCGTCCTACCGGTTCACCCATAGACTTAGGAGTATCCGGATTTCCCAGTTTGTCCGGTCTTCCTTTGGTAAAATAGGTCGTAAAACCTCTATTAAAGCTTTTTTGGAGATTGGGTTGAAAAGTCAGTCTGCTATATCCAGAAGAAGTACGTTTCAGGTCCGGACGTCTTTGGATAATTTCATCCAGCTTCTGGCGATACCAAGCCGTCACGTTTTTGACATAGGAAACATCCTTGAGGCGTCCTTCAATCTTTAAGGCACTGACACCGGCATCTATCAGTTCCTCAAGATACTGGGTTCGGTTCAGGTCCTTGATGGACAGCAAGTGCTTCTGACGTATCAAGATCTTACCGTCGGCATCCTCTAGATTATAAGGCAATCTGCAATATTGGGCACATTCTCCCCTGTTGGCACTGCGGCCGCAAAGTGCGCGGCTCAGATAGCATTGGCCGCTGTTGCTGACGCAAAGGGAACCATGGACGAAACACTCCAAAGGTACGGTTGTCTTGTCTGAAATCTCCTGTATTTGTTGCAGAGAGAGTTCTCTGGCTAAGACGACCTGCCTGAAACCCGCGTCCTCGAGGAAACGGACTTTTTCCGGCGTCCTGTTGTCCATTTGTGTACTGGCATGCAACGGAATAGGCGGTAGATTCATCTGCAGAATGCCCATATCCTGAATAATCAAGGCGTCCACTCCTATCCGCCACAATTCCCAAATCAGGGACTCCACCTCTTTCAATTCCTCATCATACAGGATGACATTGACCGTAACATAAATACGTACCCGATATTGATGTGCAAACGTTACCAATTCGGCCAAATCTTCCAGACTATTGCCGGCTGCTGCACGTGCTCCGAATTTCGGGGCTCCGATATAAACGGCATCCGCTCCATGTAGAACGGCTTCGCGTGCACATTCTGTATTTTTCGCCGGAGCCAGTAGTTCAATGTAACGTTGTTTCGACATCATCAAAAGGATTGTGATAAAAGAGAACGGAAATAGGAAACAAACCTCCGGCCTGAATTCAAAGGCTTGTTTGAAATTCGATCATTTAATCTGATTAATATCAAACGGAGTTTCCTGATATACGAAATAATTCAGCCAATTCGTAAAAAGCAAGTTGGCATGAGACCTCCAACGAACCACAGGTGGTAACTTCGGATCATCATTGGCAAAATAATACTTTGGAATCTGAATGGACAAACCTTTGGCAAGGTCACGCTTATATTCCGTACCCAACGTATTCGGAGAATATTCTGAATGACCGGTGATAAAGAATTCCCTGCCATTTCTGGCCATCACCATGTAAACGCCCGATTCGTCCGATTCCGACAACAAGGTCAGCTCAGGTACTTTCAGAATATCTTCCCGGCGAATCTCGGTATATCTGCTGTGGGGCACAAAGAACTCATCGTCGAAACCTCTAAATATCGAATTGAGCGGATTATTCATGTGATGTTTGAATACACCGAACATTTTCTCAGACAACGGATATTTGGGTATTCCATAATGGTAAAAAAGACCGGCTTGAGCAGCCCAGCAAATATACATTGTTGAAGTTACATGAGTTTTTGCCCAAGCAAATATTTCTTTTATTTCGTCCCAATAAGAAACCTCTTCATATTCGAGCTGTTCTACGGGGGCTCCAGTGATGATCATACCATCATATTTCTGATGGCGCATGCTGTAGAAAGTCTTGTAGAAGGCTTTCATATGCTCGATTGGGGTATTCTTTGAGATGTGACTTTTGATTTTCATGAAATCTATTTCCACCTGTAAAGGAGTATTTGACAGCAGACGTATCAAGTCTGTTTCCGTGGTGATCTTTAAAGGCATTAAATTGAGAATGACAATTCTCAACGGACGAATATCCTGCTCAGAGGCACGTTCGGAATTCATGACAAAAATATTCTCTTTTTTGAGAATCTCGATGGCAGGAATTTGATCGGGTATATTTAAAGGCATTTCTTTATACCATTTTAAATCAATTCAAAAGCTTGTTCCAAGTCATCCTTGATATCGTCAATATGCTCCAATCCTATGGATAAACGAAGCAAATCAGGATAAACACCGGTTGCAGCCTGCGCTTCTTCACTCATTTGACGGTGTGTCGTCGATGAAGGGTGTGTGATGATGCTCCTTACATCACCGATATTGGTCAAGTGTGTAATCAATTTTAGACTTTCCACAAATTTGACCGTCTTTTCATACCCACCTTTCACACGGAAAGTCAATACACAACCAAAGCCATGATGCAGATATTTTTTTGCAAGTTGATGATATTCATTGTTCTCAAGTCCCAGATAGCAAACATCAAATGTTTTCTCGTGTTGATCAAGCCATTTGGCAATTTCCATGGTAGTCTGACACATCTTGTCCACACGGATAGACAACGTTTCGACACCTTGCAGCATATTCCAGCTGTTAAATGGACTGATGCAAGATCCCATATCGCGTAGATTTTCAGCGACACAACGCATAGCGAAAGCACCATTTCCGAATTTATCCCAAAATTTCAATCCATGATAGCCCTCTGAAGGTTCTGAATATTTAGGGAATTTACCATTCCCCCAATTAAAGTTTCCACCATCAATGATGATGCCTCCCATGCTGTTTCCGTGACCGCCAATCCATTTGGTAGCACTCTCCACAACAATATTTGCTCCATATTCAATCGGTCGGCAAAGATAGCCACCGCAACCGAAAGTATTGTCGACAATCAATGGTATCTCATATTTCTGTGACAAGGCTGCCAGCTTTTCAAAATCAGGTACGTTGAATTTCGGATTGCCGATATTTTCGGTA
>JALNXZ010000064.1 GCA_023230125.1 Bacteroidales bacterium
GTAGTTGATTGTCGTGGAGAAAAGCAGCAAGGCCACAACGGTCCACCGATATTTCCCGACCTTTTCGGTCACATTACTCATAATGTATTAAATTTAAAGATTAATAATCATATTAAACCGGTTCGCACAGCTTAAAAGCCAAGCGAACCGATTTTAATCATTTTTATTGACGGGCCTTGGTGATATAACCCAAAGATTTTTCACATAATTCAGTTATCTTACCCCATTCTTTGGCAGCGATGACGTTTTTAGGGAAAAGGTTGGAACCCATACCCACGCAAGTCACACCGGCTTTTACCCAGGCTGTCAGGTTTTCTTCCGTCGGTTCTACGGCACCGGTCACCATCAGCATGGACCATGGCATAGGACCTTTGACGTTATTCACGAAAGAAGGGCCACCAACATTTCCGGCAGGGAAAACTTTGCAAAGGTCGCAACCGGCTTCTTGTGCAAAACCAATTTCAGAAACAGAGCCACAACCGGGAGAATAAGGTACCAGACGGCGGTTGCAAATTTTGGCGACTTCGGGATTGAACAGAGGTCCTACTATAAAGTTGGCACCCAGCTGCAAATATAAAGATGCTGTGCCAGGGTCAACGATGGAACCAATTCCGACAATCATTTCAGGACATTCGGTAGCAGCATATTTGACCACTTCTGTAAATACTTCCTGAGCGAAATCTCCGCGATTCGTAAATTCAAACGCACGAACGCCGCCATCATAGCATGCTTTTACCACGTTTTTTGCAACTTCCGGATCATTGTGATAGAAAACCGGAACCATACCCGTTTTTGACATTGCGGCCAAAACCTGCATTTTATTAAATTTTGCCATTTTAGATTATATTGTGTTAGCGGGAAACACGACCAGAGGCATCGCCACCCATCAGTTTCTCAGTTTCTTCTACAGTCACCATATTGAAATCCCCGTAAATGGTGTGCTTCAGGCAAGAAGCAGCTACGGCAAATTCCAAGGCTTTCTGATCGTCATTCGTGTAGGTCAGCAAGCCGTAAATCAAACCACCCATGAAGGAGTCACCACCACCTACGCGGTCAACGATGTCCGTGATGTCATATCTTTTGGATTGGTAAAGTTTGCCGTCGGTATACAAAATGCCACCCCATGTATTGTGATTGGCATTGATGGAACCACGCAAAGTGATGATCACTTTCTTGGCACGCGGAAAACGTTTCATCAATTGGGTACAAACAGATTTGAATTCTGCAGCATTCACTTCACCGCCGGTATTTTCTACATCAAAACCTTCCGGTTTGATACCAAATACCTTTTCAGCGTCTTCTTCGTTTCCGAGGATGATGTCACAACCTTCAACCAATGCAGGCATCACTTCTGCAGCCGTTTTACCGTATTTCCACAAATTTTTGCGGTAGTTCAGGTCGGTTGAGACAGTAATCCCCATTTCATTACAAGCTTTGATGGCTTCGAGACATGCATCAGCAGCACTCTGAGAAAGGGCAGGTGTGATACCGGTCCAGTGAAACCAATCAGCACCTTTCAAAACCTCTTTCCAGTCAATCATAGAGGGTTTGATATCAGCGATGGAAGAATTGGCGCGATCATAGACCACTTTGCTTGCACGTGCTACAGCACCTGTTTCTAGAAAATAAATACCAAGACGATCTCCTCCGAATATTACATTTTTGGTGGAAACTCCATATTTATGTAGATTCATTAAACATGATTGGGCAATATCATTTTTAGGCATCCTGGTGACGAATTCGGCGTCCAATCCATAATTGGCCAATGAAACAGCGACATTGGCTTCGCCGCCTCCAAATGTGGCAATGAATTGGCTGGCCTGACTAAAACGTTCGTATCCAGGTGTGGCTAACCGGAGCATAATTTCTCCAAAAGTTACAACTTTTTTGCTCATAGTAAAGTTTAAAATTTAAGAATAATACCTTGATTGCAATCTATGAATTGCAAAATAACGCAAAAAAATTGAGATGAGAAATATACAGATGTATCAAAATTCTAGAAGTTGAAGAAGTTTTTTGCATTGTAGTACGAAATCCCTTCCACCATCTTGCCAAGGAATTTCATTTCACTTGCCGGTAACTCTCCATTCACCACATCCGTCCCAATCAGATTACACATGATTCTGCGGAAATACTCATGACGCGGATAAGAAATGAAACTTCTGGAGTCGGTCAGCATACCCACAAAACGGCTCAACAATCCGAGGACAGACAAAGAATTCATCTGAGCTGTCATGCCGTATTTCTGGTCAAGAAACCACCAGCCGGCACCAAACTGGATTTTGCCGGCAACAGAACCATCCTGGAAATTACCGATCATGGCACCGATCAATTCATTGTCACGAGGATTTAAATTATAGATGATGGTCTTGGCCAACTGATTGTTTGCATCAAGTCTGTCGAGATATTTGCTCATGCTTTTAGCCACTGTAAAGTCGCCGATAGAATCAAAACCTGTATCCGGCCCCAACTTATTGAACAAACGGGTATTGTTGTTTCGGATAGGCCCGTAGTGGAACTGTTGTGTCCAATTTTTCTGATTATTCATGATGGCAAATCTAACCATGATGGCTGACTTGAATTTGCGGATTTCTTCGCAAGTCAAGTTGGTTTCACCATAAACTTTATTAAAGATGGCTTCAATTTCTGTATCCGTATAATCTTCTGCGTAGAATTCTTCGATACCGTGATCACTTAGTTTGCAGCCGACAGAGGCGAAAAAATCATGGCGTTTCTGCAAAGCATCAATGAGATCAGCATATTTGGAGATGCCGACGCCTGATACATGGGATAATTTTTCAACATAAGCACGATAATTGGCGGGATTCTCGACAGCCATCGCTTTGTCAGGACGCCAGGTCGGCAGGACCTTGATGCTGAAACCTTCGTCTTTCAGTGCAATGTGGTGTTCCAGACTATCGATGGGGTCATCTGTCGTACAAACCACTTCTACCTTGAATTTTTTCATCAGGCCTCTGGCAGAATATTCAGGTGTACGTAATTTTGCAGTACATTCGTCATATATCTCGCGGGCTGTTTCCGGTTTCAGGATTTTATGGATGCCAAAGCCCTTTTGCAGTTCGAGGTGAGACCAGTGATACAGTGGGTTGCGCATGGTGTAAGGCATGGTTTCAGCCCATTTTTCGAATTTTTCCCAGTCTGAAGCCTCATTACCAGTGCAAAAACGTTCTTCAACGCCGTTTGTACGCATGGCACGCCATTTATAATGGTCACCCTCCAACCAAAGTTGGCCGAGGTTGTCAAATTGTCTGTCTTTAGCAATGAATTCAGGATTCAAGTGACAGTGATAATCGATAATGGGTAAATTGGCAGCATGCTTGTGATAAAGTTCTTCTGCAATTTCATTGTTAAGCATGAAATTTTCATCCATAAAGTTTCTCATGATCTAATAGTTTTAATTTGATTGATAAAATTCAATCACGGCACACGAATATACGAATAATTTATAATATCCAAAATTATACTTTTTTGTCTATTTCTGCAGCATGATGCTCAATAGTTTTCCGAAAAGTCACGACTTGAAATTAATATTTTTTTACTTTATAAATTCTAAAATTGTTAATGCATTTAAATATTAAGCTATGAAACGAGCATGTTTGTAAAAACGTCCAAGTTTATGATAAAATGGACATGTGAGTTCCATATGGCCTTAAACGAAAAAATTATTAT
Source organism: Bacteroidales bacterium (assembly GCA_023230125.1). Lineage (GTDB taxonomy): Bacteria > Bacteroidota > Bacteroidia > Bacteroidales > UBA1402 > UBA8389. The sequence goes on from JALNXZ010000064.1 coordinate 3,691, forward strand.
CGTATGAAATTTTGGATAAACAAAAAGGCCGCTTTTCACAAAGCGGCCTTTTTATAGGTTTTCAATAGGTATTAGTTCTTAAGGTAAAAAAGATTGTATTAGGTTAACGCCGGCAAAGATTGACCTTTTTTCACAACTCTCCAAATAAAAAAAGATATTTAAAAACATGTTTTCGAACTTATTTCTTGAATTATGCCACAATTGTGTGTAATTTTGCCAAGAGTACAAATATAACAAAGTTTCACATACCTACATTTATATGAGCGAAAAAGTATTCATGGAAGAAAGCAGCAAGAAAACGCTCAACTTTATTGAACAGATTGTTGAACATGATCTGAAAGAAGGGAAAAATGGTGGACAAATAGTCACCCGCTTTCCACCAGAGCCCAATGGCTATTTACATATAGGTCACGCTAAGGCTATTTGTCTTGATTTTGGTATCGCTCACAAAAATGGCGGAAAATGCAACCTTCGTTTTGACGATACCAATCCGGTCAAAGAAGATGTAGAATATGTGGACTCCATCAAAGAAGATATCAATTGGCTTGGATTCCAATGGGACAATCTATATTATGCTTCAGATTATTTTGAAAAGCTTTACGATTTTGCGCTTGAAATGATCAAACGCGGACTGGCCTATGTGGATGATCAGTCAGCAGAAGAAATTGCCAAACAAAAAGGAACTCCGACCTCAGCCGGTATTGAAAGCCCTTTCAGAAACCGTTGCGTTGAAGAAAATCTTGACCTCTTTCAAAAAATGCAGGACGGAGCATTTGATGAAGGTAGCCGTGTGCTTAGAGCCAAAATTGATATGGCTCATTCCAATATGCATTTTCGTGATCCCTTGATGTACCGTATCCTCAAAATGAGCCATCACCGCACTGGAAACAAATGGAATGTCTATCCGCTATATGACTTTGCACATGGACAAAGTGACTATTTCGAAGGTATCACTCATTCCTTGTGTACCCTTGAATTTGAAGTACACCGTCCGCTTTACGACTGGTTTGTGGATCAGTTGAAAGACAGTGATTATCGTCCGCGACAGATAGAATTCAACAGACTCAACATCACTTATATGGTGATGAGCAAACGAAAGATGCTTCAACTCGTCAAAGAGGGCCGGGTATCCGGTTGGGACGATCCACGTATGCCGACCATCTGTGGCCTGCGCAGACGTGGCTATACCCCCGAATCCATCCACAATTTTATAGAAAGTATCGGTTACACCAAATATGATGGTGTGATAGGTCTGGAGGTGTTGGAACACAGCATTCGCGAACACCTTAATAAGATAGCACCTCGCGTAAGTGCCGTCCTTTATCCGGTCAAGCTGATTGTCTCCAATTATCCGGAAGGACAAGTTGAATGGAATGAAGCCATCAACAATCCCGAAAATGAAACAGCAGGTACGCACATGGTGCCTTTTACCCGCGAACTTTATATCGAACGGGAAGACTTCCTGGAAAATGCACCAAGCAAATATTTCAGATTGACTCCAGGGAAAGAAGTCCGTCTAAAAAATGCCTATGTGGTACTTTGCACCTCCTGTAAAAAAGATGCAGAAGGAAACATAGAAGAAATTTACTGTGAGTATATTCCTGAAACCAAATCCGGACAAGCCAACTCCAACAGAAAAGTCAAAGGCACCATCCAATACGTAACGACAGAACATTGTCTCCAGGCAGAAGTACGCCTCTATGACCGTTTGCTGAACGTCTCCAATCCGGCCGAAGAAAAAGACCGCGATTTTCTGGATATGCTGAATCCCGATTCAATGAAGGTGTTGAACAACGTAAAAGTAGAATCCATCCTGAAAGAGGCCAAACCTTTGGATCATTTCCAATTCCAACGTGTAGGCTATTTCAACCTGGATACCGATTCGACGCCCGATCATTTGGTATTTAACCGGACCGTATCCTTAAAAGATACTTGGGGAAAAATCGCAGAAAAATTATAAATTGATTGAATGATTCCTTTTTGAAAGAATCATTATATTCTATGAAACAAGAAGATAACGACTTTAATGTTCCTGAATTGGTTGAACGTTACGAACGTAGCCTTTCAGAAGGTCGCTCAGGTTATTTTGACGTGGACGAACTCGAGGAAATTTCTGACTTTTACCAGAAAAAAGGCAGAAACAAGGAGTCTTCTGAAGTCGTGGAGATGGGATTGCGCCTGCATCCCAACAGTAGTATTCTTTTACTTAAACGGGCAACCCTCTATTTAGAAATAGGAGAGGCAAGACGTGCCTTGCAAATCATAGACCGCTTACCTGAAAGGAACGATTTAGACGCCAATCTGGTTCGTGCTGAAATTTTTATGCAACTTGACCGCCAGGATGATGCGCTTAAGTTGCTGCACAAGGTGATGGACGAAGAATCAATAGAAAAATCATCGCTCTGTCTTGATATCACAGGTATTTTGGTGGAAGCTGGTATGCATAATGAGGCCCTTCTGTTTTTGCAGGAAGCCCTTGAAAATGATTCAAGAAACATTGACTTGCTTTTTGAAATGGCTTATAGCTATGAGCAATTGGGCAATACCCAGAAAGCCATTCTGACCTATCATCATATTCTTGAAATTGATCCCTATTCCGGTGAGACCTGGTTTAATCTTGGACAAGCCTGTTTCAATGAAAATCTGTACGCTGAAGCCATCGAAGCCTACGATTTTGCGATAGTCGTCAATCCGAATGATTTTCTGTCTCAATTACAAAAAGCACATTCCCTGTTCCAATTCGGACAATATCTGAGAGCTGCCGACGTCTATCGGGAATACAGTCTTAACACTGAAGCGACAGACCTCGTTTTGGTTTATGAAGGTGAGTCATACGAAAAAGCCGGTCTGTTTGAGCAAGCCATGGAATGCTATCAGAAAGCCTTGGATATCAATCCGGAAAATGTGGACGCCTGTACAGGAATGGGCATTTGTCTCATGGAAAATGATCAATACAGTGCCAGTCTGGTCTGGTTTGAAAAAGCCCTTCGGATAGATCAATCCATCAGTGAGACTTGGGTTTATGTGGCAGAAGTATTTGTAAACCTCGAAATGCCGGAAGAAGCTCTGATGAGTTATAAACGATCTCTTGATATTGATCCTGCGCAGGCGGACGTACTGGCATCCGTCGGGAATCTCTATTTTGACGCCAAACAGTACAGTCAGGCTTTGACCAACTATCAGGAAGCGGAGCTGTTTGATTCGGATTTGGCAGGACTTCCTCTTTTTTATGCATTGGTCTATGCCAAGATCGGCGACGCAGACCTTGCCAGGGAATATTTGACCAAAGCTGTTCAGGCAGACGAAAATGCTCAGAAAATTTATGATGATATCATGAATGACAAAGAAGAGGAAGAACCTATCAAACAACCATCCTAAAATGAAACAATACGGCTTGTTGGGCTATCCGCTTTCACATTCCTTCTCTTGCGGATATTTTGCTGAAAAATTCAAAAAAGAGGGCATAGATGCGCAATATGAAAATTATGCCATCGATTCCATTGATAAATTACCTCAACTGATTGCCGAAAATACTCAATTAATAGGGTTGAATGTCACCATTCCCTATAAAGAATCAGTTCTTTCGTATATCGATGTGCTTGATCCGGAAGCGGAAGCTATAGGTGCTGTCAATACCATCCGAATAGAACGTGACGTCAATCATAAACCCTGTCTCACCGGATACAATACAGATTTAATCGGATTTCGTGAATCCATACTTCCATTGGTGGAAAAACTCCGAAATTCATCCCGGATTTGTTATCTTGAAAAAACTTATGAAGGCTTCGCGTTGAAAGCCTTGATTTTAGGTACAGGTGGGGCATCCAAAGCTGTAGAGTATGGTTTGAAACAAATGGGTATTGAAACCCTCTATGTATCCCGTAGTCCTAAAGGTGGGAGGGTCACTTATGAAAATTTAAACCACTCCTATTACGATGAATACCACATTATTGTAAATACGACCCCATTGGGCATGTATCCCAATGTTCAAACCTGCCCTCCCATCGATTATAAATGCATTGGACCCAATCACTTGCTTTTCGATGCCGTCTATAACCCGGAAAAAACACTTTTTCTTCAAAAAGGAGAAAAGCAAG
>JALNXZ010000065.1 GCA_023230125.1 Bacteroidales bacterium
AGCTGCGACAATGAGCTCGTAGATGTTAGGCATCGGGTAAACCGTATGCGTACAACCGGCAGTTCGTTCTGCGGGTCTTTCTCCGTCAATGGGTGGTGGTATTAGAAAGCTTATTTTCATTTGTTTTAGTATCTGGATGCTTCATAGTTACAAACGAATATAAAGCGAACATATTTCATCCGAAATGATATGATTTTGAAAAAGAGACTTCATTCCATTTTTCAAAAATCAAATTCAAACTCAAAATCATCATCAGAGCCTTCTGTGAAATCTTCCAGAACCCGCCTGTCCTTTTTTGTGGGACGCCCTGTCCCTTTGCTTCTGTTGACAAAACCGGCAATTTTGCTCAGCTCCAGAATCTCCAACTGCTCCGGTGTGGTCACATTTTCCATGATGTCAGTCACCAACTTGGCTCCGACACGATGATCTATCGCCTGCAACACTTTAAAGGACCAGGTAATAGGAGGTTTTCGCACTTCAATGATATCTCCAACCTTAACTGTCCTTGACGCCTTCAGGTTGCTCCCAGCAATGCTGATTCTACCTTTTTTACAGGCTTCAGCAGCGATGGTGCGCGTCTTGAAGAGACGAGCGGCCCACAACCATTTATCTATTCGGACTTCTGTTGCCATTAGCGTTTATTGAAATCATTCATCGTTCTTTGAATGCCGGACAGACAAAAACTTTGAATAATCTTACTCGCAGTTTCAATTCTTTCAGGTAGCGTCTCCAGTTGCTCAGGAGCCCAACCACTTAAAACATATTCAATCTGATGGCCTCTGGAATAATCATTCCCAATACCGAAACGCAACCGGGCGTATTTAGTGGTACCAATGGTCTCCTCAATATTTTTTAGCCCGTTATGGCCGGCATTACTTCCGTCTTGCCTGAGACGTAGGCTGCCGAAAGGAAGTGCGATATCATCCGCGATGACCAGGACATTCTCGAGCGAAATTTTTTTTAGTTGCATCCAGTATCGAACAGCATTGCCACTTAGGTTCATAAAGGTGGAAGGCTTGAGCAACGTCAAGTTATGACCTTTGAGTTTCATTTCACCGATGTCTCCATATCGTTGGGTGCTGAAACTGACATTGGCATCCTGTGCCAAATCGTTCAGAACATCAAAGCCTATGTTATGACGGGTATGCTGATATTCTGCCCCGATATTTCCCAAACCTACAATCAAATATTGCATGTCAAAATATATTTAATTCTGCAAAAATAAAAAAAAGCCGGACAAAACATGCCCGGCTTCTCCATTTATATTATTTCGGATTATTTGTTGATCTCGTCTTTTGCAGCTGCAGCAGCCAAACCACGCGCAACACGGGTCAGTTTCACAGCACAAACGACTGCTTGTTTGGCCGTCATGATTTCAATGTTTTCAAAATTCAGGTTGCCGACTTGCAGCGTTTTACCCAAATCAAGGTTGGTGACATCAATGTTCAGTATATCAGGGATGTTCTTGTACAATCCTTTTACTTTCAGTTTGCGAAGATCCTGACTTAGCTTACCACCATCTTTTACACCTTGTGCCAGACCGTTCAAGTGAACAGGTACTTCCATCGTGATGGGCTTGTCCTCGAAAATCTGTAAGAAGTCCAGGTGCAGGACATTGTCTTTTACCGGGTGAAATTGAGAATCCTTCAGGATTGACATATACTTTTTACCATTGATGTTCAATTCAATGGTGAAAATGTCAGGTGTGTAAATAAAAGCATTGGTATCGTTTTCCTGCAATTGGAAATGGATAACTTTTTCTCCTCCGTAAAGTACGCAGGGAACATTGCCTTCTTTGCGGATGGCTTTTGCCGCTTTCTTGCCGAATTCCGGTCTTGTTGTACCGTTCAGTTCTAGATTTTTCATTTGTTGTTTTTTTGTGTTACTCAAAAATTTTAAGAATTTGCTTCTAAATTTTCCCATCACACGGATGATGTCAAAAGCGGCGCAAAATTAGACAAAATGAATCAGAAAGACAAAATATTAAGCAGATATTTACTCGAAATCTTCCAAATTCAGCTTGATAGCCGGTTCGGAATCATCTGTAGTGACAGCTGAGTTAAGCGCATCCGTTAAACTATCGTTGTCCGAATCATCCGTTTTATCAGAAGCATCATAGTCTTGCATATACTTGATTACATCAATCAGCGCTTCCGTGAATTTTGACAAATCTTCTTTATAAAGGAATATTTTATGTTTCTCATAAGAAACATCGGGATTTTCAGGGTCTCCCGACACTTTCTTCTTGCTCTCTGTCAGAGATAAATACAGATCATCGTTATGACTGCGTTTTACGTCCAGATAATAAATACGTTTCCCGGCTTTTACAGAGCGGCTGTAAGCGATTTCTCTTTCACGACCTTCCCAGTCACCCCTTTTTATTTCTTCCATAGCTTTATGTTTTGAATATTCAGACTTAAAAAATCGATGCAAACGCCTCGATATCCAAGCTTATATTTCCCCAAATTTCTAAATTTAAATTCAAACCGCCAACGTTCTATTCGGAATTTTATAGTATTTTTGTGGTGTTTAATAAAAAGTAGCTCCTTCAAACAATGATTAATCGCGCACTAATTCGCATCAAAGTGGTTCAGATGGTTTACGCTTACTATCAAAGCGACACAAAAGATCTGGCCAAAGCTGAAAAAGAATTTTTCCATAGTATCGAAAAAGCCTGTGATTTATATTATTATCTTCTTCAATTGATCCTTACAATTACGAATTACGCCAGTCAACGCCTTGACTCAGCCCGTAACAAGTATTTACCGACGGAAGAAGAAAAAAATCCCAACCGTAAATTCATTGACAATGTTTTCGCCGCTCAACTGGCTCAAAATAAAAGTCTGAAGTCCTATCTGAACAACACCAAAATGTCCTGGGTGAACCAGCAAGGTTTTATTAAATCTGTATATGAACAGATTCTATCCAGTGATTTTTATTTGGAATACATGAATATGTCTGAAGCTTGCTATGAGGCTGATCAGGAAATATGGCGCAAGATATTCAAGAACATCCTTCAAAAAAGTGAAGATTTGCCTGAAGTGCTCGAAGAACAAAATATTTATTGGAACGATGATCTGGATATCATCATTACATTTGTCATGAAAACCATTAAACGTTTCAAGCCGGAAACTGGTAAAGACCAGGAACTTTTACCCATGTTTAAAGATGATTCCGACCGAAAATTCGCTTCAGACCTATTCTGTAATAGCATCAGAAATCGGGAACATTACCGCGAGTTGATCAATGAATCGGTGAAAAACTGGGAAATAGAACGTCTTGCCTTGATGGACCTGCTTATATTGCAAGTCGCTTTGGGAGAAATTCTTGATATCGATGGGATTCCGGTAAATGTCAGTCACAATGAATATATTGACATCGCAAAATCATACAGCACGCAGAAAAGTGGTACCTTCATTAACGGAACGCTCGACAACATTGTGACAGAACTTCGTAAGCAAAACAAACTTTTTAAGGCATAGAAGAGATTTATCTTCGGCTTGAATATCTCAGGAAAATAAGTATATTTGCGAATTATCTAAAAATACACAATCATGACTTTAGCAAGCATTTTTCTTCAAGCAAGTGCCGGTGCTGGTACATCAAGCGGCCTTGGTGCATTCCTTCCTTTGATCCTTATTTTTGTGGTGTTCTACTTTTTCATGATTCGTCCACAAAACAAAAAACAAAAAGAAATCCAAAAATCACGTGCTGCTCTTAAAACTGGCGATCGTGTCCTTACATCCGGTGGCATTTACGGAAAAATTCGCGAAGTCAAAGATGATTCTTTCATCATTGAGATTTCTGACAATGTACGCATTCGTGTTGAAAAATCCGCTGTTTTTGCAGCTGCAACCGACGCCCGTCCAACTGAAGAAAAGAAATAAATTTTTTCGTGAAAGAATCATCAAGCATATTGACGTTTCTAAAAAACATAATCAGAAAAATCTGCAGCTTTTTAAAGAAAACCTTGAGTAAAGAAGTGCTGACTTTTCTGATTTTCCTTTTAATTTCCTGCTTCTTTTGGGTGCTTCAAAGTCTTCAGGAAGTAAGTGAAATGGAGATGGAGATACCTATATCCTATAGCGAAATTCCACCTTACATTTCTATCACCAACAAGTTGCCGGAAATCATCAAAGTGTCTTTGCGTGATAAAGGATCAAACTTATATTATTCCTACCGTCATCGTAAAGAATTGACTGTCAACATTGACCTGATGAAGTGGTATCACAAAGAAAGCGTTGTCAAGATACCCGGATCCACCTTCGATACATACTTACGTAACCGTCTGAAGCCCACAACTCAATTGCTTCGGTTGAAACCGGATACCATACCTGTCTATTTTGTAGAGAAATCTTCCAAAAAGGTGCCTGTTCATTTAAATTCCATTTTGTCTCTTTTACCTCAGCATATATTTTCTGATCTCCCGATCATAAATCCATCAGTCATAGAGGTTTTTGCTCCGGCCAGTGTTTTGGAACATTTGGATCGGGTTGAAACCGAAATGCTGGAATTGAAAAATTTGGATGACAGCATCGCTGTAATTCTCAATCTTAAACCTATCGAAGGTGTACGATTTTCGACCGAAAAGGTCAAAGTACGTCTCGACATAGAAGAATTTACCGAAAAGAGCATGATGATTTCTGTCACAGGAATCAATTTTCCAGACGGAGAAGTCTTGTTGTCATTTCCATTAAGTGTGAAAGTTACTTTTTTTGTCGGAATCTCTGCTTACTCAAGGATTTCACCCAACGATTTTCAAATATCTGTTGACTATACTCATTTAATGCAATCAGACAAAAAAGCTCAAAATGTTGTATTGGTCAAAAGTCCTGAAAATGTTCGAAATGTTCGGATTCAGCCGGAAACTGTAGATTGCCTGATAGAAAAAAATTAATGAAACAAGCATGTTTTGCAAACGCAAATGCGTTGGATATGGTCGCATTGGGTATTCCGTCTGACCTTTATTAAGATAAAATCGGATGAAAATATTTGGTTTGACAGGTGGTATTGGGAGCGGAAAATCGGTTGTGGCCGAACTGCTCGGTATTCTCGGAGTGCCTGTGTATGATTCAGATACTCGATCCAATGTCTTGTGCGATACAGATAAGGATTTGAAAGAAGATCTGATCAGGCTTTTTGGCCCTGAAATTTTTAATCAAGGCCTCTTGAATCGTTCGGCTCTTGCCAATCTTATATTTGGAAATGAAAAAGCCCTGAAAGCGGCCAATGCGTTGATTCATCCGGTGGTTAAACGTGATTTTATGAATTGGGTACAGGAACACAATCATTTCCCTATACTGGTCATGGAATCAGCCATCATTTTTGAAGCAGGAATGGCTTCGCTTTTTGATCAGGTCATATGCGTGACAGCACCTGAAGCTATTTGTATCGAACGAGTCTGTAAACGTAGCGGGTTATCGCATGATGCAGTAAAGGCACGCATCAACAGCCAGCTTTCAGAGTCAAAAAAAGTGAAATTGTCGGATATAGTTATAATAAATGATGATATTCAAGCAATGATACCGCAGGTGAAAAAAATATTTTGCCCATAAATTAAAGAACATGTTTTTTAATATATAACCCTAAAAGATGATCTATCATGTTAAAGAAAATTGTAGCCATTTCAGGAAAACCCGGTTTGTACAAAGTCCTTTCTCAAGGTAAAAATGTACTTATCGTCGAAAACCTTTCTGATGGTAAACGCATGCCTGCCCACTCAACGGATAAAGTGGTTGCACTAAACGATGTCTCCATGTTCACAAAAGGAGAAGACAAACCTCTTCGCGAAATTCTGGAAGTTCTTAAGACAAAGGAAAACGGAGTAAAAGCAACCATTGATCCAAAATCCGACGCAGAATCACTACGTAAATTCTTCGAAGAAATAGTTCCTGATTTTGACCGTGAGCGCGTATATCCTACGGACATCAAGAAACTGATTCAATGGTATAATATTCTGATTGAAACCGGTAATACCGATTTTTCAGTCAAAGAAGAAGCTGAAGAAGTCAAAGAACCATAATCAAATCGGTTGGATAAGAACAATGGTCACAGAACATGAAATAATATTGGTGAGTATCACTGGAGAAGATCGCCCCGGTGTAACCACCGCCATGACAGAAGTGTTGGGTAAATATGGTGCTGAGATTCTCGACATTGGACAAGCAGACATTCACCATAGCTTATCTCTTGGTATTCTTTTTCGTATCCATAATAAGATCCATTCAGGAGATGCAATGAAAGATTTGCTATTCAAGGCTTCTGAAATGGGCGTAAATATTAAATTCTCATGGGTCTCTGATGAAAATTACGAGTCGTGGGTGAACCGGCAAGGTATGGAACGATATATTATTACATTACTTGGCAAAAGTCTGACAGCAGAACAAGTGGCCAGGGTTACCAAAGTGATTGCCGGAGAATATCTGAACATTGATTCAATCAAACGTCTGACAGGACGAATACCTTTGGATAAAAGTAATGAAGATGTTCGTTCCTGCATTGAATTGTCAGTGCGGGGATCTCTCAAAAACCGGTCACGTATCCAGCGCAATTTGGTTCAGTTGTCTGCTGAACTCGATGTTGATATCTCTTTTCAGGAAGACAACATTTTCCGCCGAAGTCGCCGGCTCATTTGTTTCGATATGGATTCAACCTTGATCAAGACTGAAGTCATCAATGAATTGGCAGATAGGGCAGGAGTTGGTGATCAAGTCAGGGCTATCACAGAATTAGCCATGCGTGGTGAAATTGATTTTCAGGAAAGTTTTACCAAGAGAGTGGCTTTGCTTAAAGGTTTGGATGAGTCTGTGATGAAAGAAATAGCTGAAAACCTGCCTATTATGGAAGGTGCAGAAAAATTAATGTCTGTACTCAAACGCTGTGGCTTTAAAGTTGCCATTCTTTCCGGAGGCTTTTCTTATTTTGGGGAACAACTTAAAAAACGTTTTGGCGTGGATTACGTATATGCCAATGAACTTGAGATTGAAGATGGTAAATTGACCGGAAGATACCTCGGAGATATCGTTGATGGCAAACGTAAAGCAGAGCTATTGCGCCTGATTGCTCAGGTAGAACATATTGACCCTCAGCAAACCATTGCTGTAGGTGACGGAGCCAACGATTTACCCATGATTAACCTTGCTGGTCTGGGTATTGCCTTTCATGCTAAACCCAAGGTTAAGGAAAGTGCCGGACAGTCCATTTCAACCATAGGATTGGATGGTATTTTGTATTTCCTCGGATTTAGAGATATACACATTGACGAAAATTTAAATCTTTTGTTAAAAAAAAAATTATGAATGTAAATGATGAAGATTTCATGGATTATGATGATGACGAAGCCATCAAATATATCCGTAATCAATTACCTCAAGAATTGAAAGAAAAATTTAATGACGATGACCTGAATTATTTAATAGACCTTATTTATGAGTTCTATGAAGAAAAGGGCTATCTCAACGATGAAGAGACTGAGGTGGATATTGATTTGGACGAATTGACAGCTTATGTAATCAAGAATGCCCAAAAAGATAAGGTAGGATACTATACAGAAGAGGAGATTCATTTTGTAGTGGATGGGGAGATTGCGTATTGTGATAGTCTCGGCATCTTCGAATAAACGGTTTTCTTAAATGGGAGCGTATGCTCTGGACGAAAATTAGATAAAAGTGGGAAATGAACCAAAGTTCATTTCC
>JALNXZ010000066.1 GCA_023230125.1 Bacteroidales bacterium
TCCCACTTCCTTACAGGGCTTCAGTCCGAATGTTTCCATAATCAGTTTTCCGCTGACAGGCGGTTGCATGTTCCGGATGCGGTCTTTCTGCTCAATCTCACGCAACTTTTGACGTACCAGTTGGAAATTTTCCAGAAAACGACGCACCTTTTCTTTGTTCTTGGATGTGATGTCAGCTTCGCAAAGCATCATCAGATCATCTATGTCATCACCGGCATCAAAAAGCAGCCTGCGAACGGCCGAATCAGTCACAATTTCCTCGCTCAGAGCAATAGGGCGCATGTGAAGTCCGACCATCTTCTGAACATATTTCATTCTGTCGTTCATCGGAAATTTCATCCTGCGAAAAATATCCGGGATCATTTTTTCTCCGATGAAATTATGATTGTGAAAAGTCCAGCCGGCCTTATCATCCCAACGTTTCGAAGCAGGTTTTCCTATATCGTGGAAAAGTGCCGCCCAACGAAGCCAAACATTATCGCTTTGATCGGAAAGCCTGTCCAGGACTTCCAGCGTATGCTGAAAATTGTCTTTATGACCTACCCTGTCTTTCATTTCAACACCCTTTAAGACTGTAATTTCAGGCATGATGATGTCAAGCAGGCCACAAGCTTCCAATAGCCTGAAGCCAATGGAAGGTTTTCTCGATTTCATCATCTTATTCAACTCATCAGCAATGCGTTCACCGGAGATGATGGATATACGTTCCTTATTGCGCTCAATAGCCTCAAAAGCTTCGGGCACCATATCAAAATCAAGCTGACAGGCAAAACGGACGGCGCGCATCATGCGCAAGGGGTCATCACTGAAGGTAATATCCGGATCAAGTGGGGTGCGAAGCAACATGGCACGCATGTCTTCCAGCCCTTCAAAAGGATCCACCAATTCTCCAAAGCGATCCTTATTCAAGCAGACAGCCAGTGCATTGATGGTAAAATCACGGCGTTTTTGGTCATCCTCGAGACTGCCATCCTCCACCATGGGTTTGCGGGAATCACGTTGATAGGACTCTCGGCGAGCACCAACAAATTCCAGATCCAGTTTCTTAAGATGTATCTGGGCTGTTCCAAAGTTTTTAAAAACAGTCACCCTCGCATTTTTTCCAATTTTTTTTGCAACCAGTTTTGCCAATTCGATACCCCGGCCAACAGTCACAATGTCAATATCCTTTGAAGACCTTTTAAGAAAAATATCTCTCACAAAACCACCAATTACATAGCATTCCACCTGTAATTCATCTGCAGCTTCTGATATGACTTCAAAAACCTGATTGTCTAATTTTTCACTTAAATTCACAATTGTTTCCATCTATTATGGTACAAAAGTATATTATTTTCGGGGAATGAAGTACATTTGCACGCCATAAAGATTTTAGTATATGTTAGGTCGTTTCTTTTTCCCATATTTATACATTAGCCTTACTGGCGTACTCATTTCTTGTGCATCTAAAAATGGTGTTCAACCTGATGACTATTTGAATAGAGCCAGAGGCTTCATACAGATACAACAATTCCAAAAAGCGAAATTGTGTGTTGACAGTGTCCGAATCAAATTTCCCAAAAATTTTGACAAAATCCGTGAAGGATTGAATGTCATGCGTGAAATCAATTTTGCCGAACAGAAACGCAATGTGATTTTTTGCGATAGTATGTTGAAAGTACGGCAGAATGAATTGCCTGCTGCTCAAAAGGATTTCCTCTTTCAGAAAAATGCCGAATATGAGAGCATTGGGCATTATGTTTACAAGACTCAGAGATCCGAGAACAATATGGGAAAGACCTTTCTCCAAACCAAAGTAGACGAAAAAGGGAATCTGATTCTTACCAGCTATTACAGTGGCAGTCGTGCGTTGAACCACACGTCGCTCCGTGTAAAGTCAGATGACGGCGCATATGCAGAAAGTCTGACAGTTCCCAAGGATGGTGCATTGAATTATAGTTTTAAGGACAGTGGTACCAGCTATGAAATTGTACGTTTCAATAAAAAAGCAGAAAACGGTATCGTCAATTTTATTCTGTCACATGAAAATAAACCGGTTACGTTGACCCTTATCGGAGACAGACCAAAGACATACAATGTGTCGGCAAATGATAAAAGAGCCATGAAAGCGGCTTCTGAGCTGTCCATCATCCTCACAGACATCAACCGACTACTTAATGAAATCCGCTTGTCTCAGGCAAAATTGGATTATATCTATCAAAAGCAGGAAGCTTTAGGTACAAATAAATAATTCCAGCATTTAATTTCACTTTTCTCTTGATTACCTGTTCAATATAAAACGGATGCTGAACCCAAAATCCGAACTCGTTACCGGATAGGATGATACCAACGGAATAGTCGACTCATAGTCGTAGAAAATCGTCAGGTTCATATTCTTGCTGATTACATAATCCCCCATCAGTTCTATGACAAACGTCTTGTTACCAGAAGAGGCTTGTGTGTAGTTTTCCTCAATCTTACGCAGGAGTGAGTGTTGATTCTTGTAAGAAAGCTTTCCGGACAAACTCAGGTCATTTCTAGTCTTGGACTTTTCCAGAAATCCCCAGGGATGGAAATTGCTGATCTTGTAGTTCGTACCTACTGTATATTGGTCCTGGTCTGCTTCTACCACCTGACCACCGGATATGCTCAGATTCATGGTGCGGTTCTTGCGGATTTCCGAATTGAATGTCCAGCCGTTCAACAGTGTTCCCTGAATGCGGAATAATGGATTAAAAGACTCAATAAGCGTTACGGATGATATATCGTACATCGAAGAGGGCACCGGATTCTTTGTCAGGACATCTCTTACAAAACCCAATCCGTCACCGGCATCCACAAAAGTGTTGAAAGAGGAAAATGAAGAAACATTGTAGGTGCAAGTATAGGCATGATTGAGCGTAATATTCTTGAAATATTTCCGGATGAAGTCCAGATTGGAAAAACCATCGTATGAAATGGCCCAGTTTGGCAACAAGGCTTTCAGGCTTGGAAATATGTCGAGGTTTGATTTATTCGCTTCTTTTCCGGTATAGGCAGCCAAGAATGCAGGAATGAGTACGTCTGCAGAATTGAGGTCAAAAGTACCGTTTGCAGGATCATATGTTTGATTGGCATAAGATGTTCCAGATAAGAATCCTGTACTCGGATAAGCCTTTCCACTCATCTTGTTTTCCAGACGGGCAGCAATGATTATCCTGTTGTCAAGGAATTTCTGGAAAACCTCGGATGCATAACCATCTGAAGCTTTTGAAGAATTAAAGGCTGTCGAAAGGGCAAGTGTCGTCATGGTAAAACTCCCGGTTTTTGTTTCAGGCATGCCGTCAAACATATACTGGATCTGGGTATTATGGCTCCAAGATCTGGCAGCATTGAGATCAATTTTAAGACCTTTCAAAGGCTCGATCGTTGATTTGATACGCAAATCCGTCACTTTTGTCATAATGGCCGGGCTGATGATGGAATCATTCCCAATGAGCCAGTCTTTGTCCTTAGCCCGTTGAAGATAATCGTCAGGCTGAAATCCCAACGCAAAATCCCAACCCGGTGCTGTACCATATTCCGATTTTTTAATCAGACCTGACTGAGGCTTAAATCCCGGAATGATCATACCATCGGTCTGTTTATAGGTGATAGAAACATTCCGGACAGACATCATCGTCCGGGCTACGACTTGTGCAACCTGATACCAACCCTCATCATCGAGTGAAGGTTTCTGAATGACGGATAATTTCAGGGTTATATCTTCTTGTGCATACACCAGCAGAGTGTTTTCGTCTTTTACCTTGAATCTGATCGGAATTCGTTTTCCAGTCGAATCGATGGCCATTAAAAACACCCGTTTATTCTTCAGGTTGTGCTTAATGTTCATCACTGAATCCTTAAACAGGGCTGTCTCTTTTTCATATTTCTTCAATTCCTCGACAATTGGTTTCTTCAGCGTTTCATTGGTGATTCTTTTTTGTTTGGAATCCGAAGCTGTTTTTTTTGCAACAGGTATCTGACGTTTAACCTCTGCATTTTTCTTGTTGATATTTTTCAGAAAATCCCATTTGTTATACAGGTTCACAAGATTTCCAACAGAAGTCAGGGACATCACCCGCTGATTGCTCACTTGATTACCCAAATCGGTTTCTGCATCGGCTGTTGAACTTCTGATCCAGTCATAGACTACATTATACTGGGTATTCATATTTATAAAATCCAGCACAGGAATTCGATTAAAAGGCACTTGCCAAGTCAGGTTAGCAGTTTGCGTATAGTCTAGAGGCTTACCAAATTCTCTTAAGCTTCTCGAAACCGTATCTTTCCAGTTTTGGTACTCAGTGGCAAACAGTTCTTTGTTGACAGGGGCTGTCAGTGTTTCTTCCACTTCTGCCCGATTATTGATCGAAAAATAGAATTTCAGATTTTGAGTGATATTCCAGTTGACAGACAAGTCGGTATTCCACAAAAAGTTTTTACTGACGGTAGGCAAAAAAACCTCATCAGAGCTGAGCGAAGTCAAGTCTCTGGACTTCAGTTCATAATAATACCTGATCAGGTTGGTATTTGCTGTTATGTTATTCGGGAGAAAATTAAGATCAAACTCTTTCAACGATTTTAACCAGGGTGAAACCATTTTTTTGCTTTTAACAAACGGCTGCCATGGTCTTAATGGTGAAGAATAGGAATAATTGATACCTCCCGTATAGTTTTTGGTTATCTGGTATTCCGTTGTCGCATCACGCTCAAAGGCCTCATTCTGGCTATAGTTGAATGTGAAGTTTGCCGGATCTATCGGCAATGGCGTTTTGCTTTTCAAATCAACTTTCATATTCGTCAGGCTAAGACTTTTATAGGTCTTCAATGTTTGACTATAATTCAGAATGGAATCGCGCGCCGCCTTATTTTTTGTTGCATCAAGCACATCGCTCAGCAACAGGTCTTCGTTGAGCGGATCATATTTTGGTGTAGTTGTTTCCTTGGATAGGGAATAGTACAACGGAATGTTGACTTTCGCTTTTTCCGGTAAAAGACGTCCTAGGTTAAAATTAAAGGCCATGTTATACTGGCCATAGCTATCCATTCTGCGTTCCGAGACGCTCTGTTCAAGACCTCCAAAGCCATCTGATTCATAACGGCCGCTGGCAGTAATCGTACCCAGGTCAGACAATCCCAAGACAGCACTTCCCAAAGCTGCATATCCACCCTCTTCCTTGAATCCGGAAAGGCGCAACTCATTCACCCATATCTCTACTGATTTGACCATCGTTCCATTATTCCGGACACCAATCATGATGGTTTTAACATCGGCCAGGGATGGATTTCCCATGATTCTCACCTTGTTTTGCTCATGGTTGGGATCAAATTCATAATATTCTTTCGTATAGCTGACGGGGTAACCGGCAGTGTTTCTATTGTTCTTGATCTTGGTAAACAGATCAAATGGAATATCAAAAAAGTTATTGTCCGGCCAAATGGCAGAAGCCACATTGACATATGGTTCAGAAATTTCAAGTGGAATTTCATACTCATAATAGTTATTCTGAAAATCCGCTCCAAGACGCATGAAAACGGTCATCTCATAATTTTTCGGAGGATTCATGTCTTTTTCAAATGCCTCGGAATGCACGAACATTTGTAATCTGTCATACTGCCTGAAATCATAGGAGGTGTTTTTATAAACAGCTCTGGCATCACCAGGAGATAGATCGGTAATCTTTAACGCAAGCGACTGCTCGTCTTCCAGATATACTCCCGGCTGACTGGGGTCGGTTTCCCTATCCACACCCGGAGGCAGTTTATAGTTGATGGGGGTACGACCTGAATTTTCCTCCAAACTGACCGTCGAAACATCAATCACAGCATCTTTAATGGGAACATTTGTTATACTGTATAAGTTTTTCGTATAGTTTCTCCAATCGCCCCGTACCAAATCCAGGCTTGCCAAACGCAAGATGGTACTGTCCTCAAAGTTTGTCAAATACATCCTTATAAAACGGATGCTATTGAAACCACTAATGGTTCCAACTTTCTTTTCATAGCTATTAATAGGTATCTTGAACTGATACCAGGAAACTTGTTCCACCTTGCCATTTTTCAGAGTTACAGAACTTGTCCGCTTGTCCTTAATGAAGTTCATTCCGACCTCCAACTTATCCGGTCGCAATTCTACGTGGTACTGATAATATCTTTCCGTCTCATTCAGGGTAAAGTCAAGGTTGATATCCTCTACGTTTGGAAGTGTCGTTGAAGCTGTTGAATAGGATTCTCCAGAATTTTCAGTTGATTGAGAATTGCCTTCATAACCGTTATAATGTTTATATCGGTTTAGAATGCTTGTCTTCTGATTGTCATAATCAGAACCCCTGAAATAATGGTAATTGTCACCGGCAGGGTCATTAATGGGCGAGAAAGGATCTTTTTCCATCTGGTCGAGGGCTATCGGATCCACCACTTTTGTCCGGACACCGGCAATATAATTCGCCTCCCAGTTTTTTTCTTCTTCTGTACTAAGGCCATCCAGACCTACATCCTGAAGGAAACGGACACCGGCGGTATTGTCAAATGCGTAAGCCGTGGAGGTTTTGGCCGAAACCTTTCCCCAATTGGTCGTACTGATCAGATTGGTGTCACTTGCAGAGGTTGGTAATCCATTCTCGAAAGAGCGTTTACCATCTTTCAGGACATCCTCTGAAATCTCACCCAAGTTAAAATACAAATCACCACCGGTTGACACGCCCAAACTATCATAAACAAACGGATCCATCATCCAAAATTCAATGTATTCCACATTGTTGGATTCAAAATTGGTATATCCCGATTCAATCTTGCGCATGATACCCCCCCATCTCTTTTCGGGATTCTTCAATGTACCATCAACATTCATGCTTTCCCAATCAAAATTATACGGGCCTCTTTCTTTTGGATAATATGCCAAGTTCATGACTGAAAGCAAACCTGTCTGATTATAGGCTAAATCACGGTCCGGAAAGATTTCTCTTTCCCGGATTGCCCTTACATAATGGTTGGATAGTTGATTCAAATCGTTCCTGATATGACTTGGAGTCTGAGAACTGTTATTCTGATTGAAGATACCATCGATGGTATACCATGCTAGAAGCGAACGATTATAACCATACTGGAGATTATCCGACAAAGCTGCTTCCGGGAACGAACCTCCTGCAGGATCATTTGGCGTACTAGCCAAATACCACTGATTCAAATCCTTCAAAGATATTGGCTTTTCAGAGGCCTCAAAATCATCGATATAGGACTTGTCATCCAAAGTCTTTGACGACCCGGCAATCAATTGGGCAAACTCACCATTCATGGAAAACTGAGAAGGTTTGGTGGCATTTATCAATGGTAATTTATCAATCAGGTTGGTCAGGAACTGCGATTCTGTCTTAAAAGAGGTGTTTATTCCCCAGATGGTGTTGGAGACAGACTCAGAGCCCATATCCACCTTGGTGGTCAGTGGCGTTTCTGAAAGATGCATCAATGTACCTCCAACACTGAAATTATCACTAAACTTATAGTCAAGAGTCATTCCTGCCATCGATTTTCGTATCATACTGAAAGTAGACTGATCTTCACAGGTTGCATTGATGGCTGTACCGGAAGAGATCAGGGCTTCATTCAGGATTGTCACTGTACCTGATGCATAATCCACCGTATAATCGGTATTTTCCGTCAGGGTTTGTCCACCGGCTGTAACCACGACGGACCC
>JALNXZ010000067.1 GCA_023230125.1 Bacteroidales bacterium
TGAGGATATAATGCTGCCATCTCTTGCATCACGTAAAACTGGATCTCGGTAAGACGCGCATTCTTGTAATTTGTCAGATATGTTTGCACCCCTGAATAATTTTTATCCTTTCCGGTCGAATAAAACGGTTTCAAATAAATCGGACGGAACAAGACTCCCGGCAAATGCAGGTCATTCAATCGTTGAGACAATAAGCCGCCATCGATGGAGTCTTTGGCAAACATCTTGAATGGAATTGTATAACCAACGCCGACAGACATAAACCCCAGTTCTCCCAATATGCCGGAAGCAGAATAATAGTATGCCGAAGTCGCCTCTGGAATATGGGGAGAGGTCAATACCCATGGCAAACCGGTCTTTTCGAAATTCATGTTTCTCCTCCACCCTTTCATTGGCACAACAGTCAGCTTACACTTCTTTTCCAACATATTCTCTCCATTCAGCATTTTGGCAAGTTCTCCACAAGTAAGGCCATACAAATATGGTATGCGAAACTGACTGACAAAAGAAATAAATGGTTCTTCGGTCAGGCAGCCTTCTACTTTATATCCATCTATGGGATTGGGACGGTCCAGCACCATAAACTCGATGTTATACTCAGCTGCGGCCTTCATCGCGAACCCCATCGTACTGATAAAGGTATAAGATCGGCACCCGATATCCTGAATATCATACACAAGCACATCAATGCCTTTCAGCATTTCAGCAGTAGGTTTTCTTGTCTTTCCATAAAGTGAATAAACCGGAACACCCGTTTGCTTATCTATTGTCATTTCAACAGAGTCTCCGGCGTACACATTACCGCGTACCCCATGTTCAGGGCCATAAAGTGCGACCAGCTTCACATTCGGGGCTTCATTCAAGATGTCGACGGTTGATTTTAAACGGTGGTCCACACCGGTTGGGTTGGTTATCAAACCTACTCGCTTACCTTGCAACAAAGCAAAACCACTTTCACGGAGCACTTCGATTCCTGTCTTAACCCTTTGAGCAGCTACTTCCACCAGCATCAATTGCAAGAAGACGGCTATTGCCAATATTACTTTATTTCTCATGACTTTTATAATTTATATGATAAAATTTATGGCTCATTTTACGAAACCTTGCAACAATAACAGAAAAACACTATCGGGATATTTTTTGCTCAAAAAAAGCAAGGATGCGCTTCATCAAGTCATCTCGCATCTCCGGTTTTACAGATTCAAACGGGATGCCAAGTACACAACTGGAATAGGCACCCTTATATGCTATTCCTGCACTCAGATTATTCTCCGAATAACGCAAAATAGTGTAGGAATCCGAACCGGCAGGTTCGATGGCATCAGGTCGTTCCACCACATATGAGGTGTCATTCAATTCATTGAAATATTTGAAATTCCCCTTAAACGATTCAAAAGGTGAATTTACTGCTTTAAAACGACCGGTGAGTGCGCCTCCATCGTTTCTCCAACAAAATTTCAAGGTGTTGCTCGCCCACTTGCGTTCAGCGTCTGTAGCCCGTGGATTATTCCACAAATCGCTTCCGATATATGCTCCGGTCACCAGGATATTTCCTCCGTGCTGACAATAATTGGAGATTGCGTTTTGCATTTCTTTCGGGAAAACCTTAAATGCAGCAGGCTTAGACCCTTTAGCCATGACTGTTTCCTTTTCTTTACCCAAAATAAGGTCGACAACAGGGTAATTTTTCCATGAGACTTGGTTTTTACAAACCGATTCTTTGCTACAAGATACGAACGAAAACCCTGCATTGGCGATGGATTGTCCATGTATGAACGGATAATCGAAGCTGTTTCCTGAAATTATCTTTGCTTCATGGTCACCGTTGCTGGCACCAAACCCGGGTGCATCATCGTCCGTCCATTCTTCATGACGTCTGAATTCGTACATACTGCCTATATAATTCGTTTGCACTCGATCAGGTATACCATAATCAATAAAATCGGCAAAACCGGCAAGGCTATCCTTGATGCTGAAACTTTCAGGTGCACAGATCCGTGTGAACCCGTTTACAATGAGTGCTTCACCTTTTTCTCCTGATTTGCGGCAAACTGAAAGAATTTCGGAAGGGAAGCTTTCTCCTCCGTAATTGAGTGCTGTAACTTTAAAACTGTAGATCTTATCTTTGTCTATCGGGAGCACGCAAGAGGTGTCGGTAAAGACTTGTCCATTGTCAAAATCACCATCATCAATGCGGGTATATACCACATATTGCTTGGGAACAGCCGTCGGTTCAAGCGAATCAATTACAGGACTCCATTGCAACTTCACTTGATTTTCACTTGAAAAGCGGGTATTGAATTCAATAATCGGTAAAGGCTGTACGATATACTTATAGCCATATTGTCCTGCAATGAATTTCAACATCCCTTTGTAAATGGCGCGACTGACGGTGAAACGGAATCGCGGATCCAGGTTATATCGCATATCGGCAAAATTCTGATGAGACAACAGTTCAAGCAACATGGTGGGGACATTGGGCATCCTTGCTTCGCTGTAGGAACGGTCCCACATGGCACGGCGGGTCCATTCCGGTTCATAGGAAGACCGAATATCATTCACCACCTGATCCATTACCAGCGTCGTCAGATCGCGTGAAGCCATACGAGATTGTCCGTTTTTAAATACGCCATCGTTGAATTGGGTCATATAAATACCCAAAGTACCGACGATCGAATCCGCCAGTTTCTTTCCTGCATCGGTGTGAAAACTGAAGGCCAAATCAATGGGGATGTTCAATCCCTGATCATCAGGAAGGACTTCGGAGCCTCCGGCCAGATAATTGACCCAGTATCCCCTGCTTTGAAAATCGTCTGAATAGTCATCTTGAAAAAGGGTGTGGCTATAAACCGTATCGGGAACTCCAGCCAATTGCAACCAATATCGTGACCCTTCGGCATAACGTGGATAACCACTGACTTCAGGTGTATAATGAATCGGAAGCAGAGGCTTTCCGGTATCACTCATCAAGGGTCCTGTTGTATTGGGACAACGGGCTACATTACCCATACCACCGCCAATTTTGATAGCATCGGCGGTGATGATGTCCTCTTTTTTATTACCCTTGTTGGATAAGGTTATCTTGCAGATATCGTTTTTACCTTTGTCAAACATAAAGGATCCAAGAAATATCCAAGTACCCCCACCCATCTTCTGATTGACCTTGAACTCCGTTTTTCCTCCAAGGTGATAGACGGTATAAAGGGCTTCCTCTGCACTGTTCGGCAATGTCTTGTAGGAAACATAAACAGCATATTTGCCTTTTTGCGGCATATCAGGTATCCATTCTGCAACACTCTCGGTGCCTTTTCCAGCAGCCTTGATTTGACGATAAGACCCTTCTGTGAAAGGATTTTCGCCGTTCACGTACACATCCTTTTTTCTAGCAAAGCCAAAGCCTGTCCCCTGCTCCCAAGATTTTTTTCCATCGGTTTCCTTGTAGACAGATTTATAGCATGAAGTGTCGTTATCGACAATCACCTCTACGCTGTGATAATCACGTTCCCGTGGGAGCAAAACGTTTGCACCTGCATGTTCCAGCATGGGCACCAAATAAGGGAAAACGTAGCTTTCGGAATTGAGGTCTTCTACTGTTTGAAAGAGGCGTGGACGTTGCCATTCCCAACGAGCCCTTTTTTGTTCATAATAATAACCATGACTTGGCCATAAAGCAATATACTTGTCCTGTAATCCCTTCTTAATTTTGAATGGTTCAGAAATATGCTTTACCAAAGGGGCAGGATTTTCTTTGTTGGAATAGATTCGCCTTTCATCCTTGTGAATTTTCAATCGATAGGTATTGGGTACCAACTCTTCCAATTTCAACCCGGCAGAGATGACAGTCAAATGAAAGGATTTGAATGAATCAGGTAACAAATTTTTGACACATTCATAAATTTGACTTACATTATACTCATTGATTGGAAGATACGAAATATTTGTATCTATTGCCACTGTCACAGTTTTCTTCTTTTTGTCAATATTGATGTATTTGGCCGAAGTACTTCCTGCAAGTTGTTTATTATAGTAAACGGTCAATGAATCGGAGATTGCCTTTTTCAAACAGCTATCTGACATTTCTTTTGCATCCAAAGAAAAGTTAGTCAACATCAACAAACAAATAATTCCTGTTTTTAACCTATACGGTTTCATGGATCTTTATGATTATTTCCCTTGTTTCTTTCATTATTTTACTTCTCAACATCACAACCTTTACGGCCTTAACAATAAAAAAGAGATTGATTGCGAATATAGTAAAATTGTCCGAAAGGTATCCTTCATACATTAATAAATGAATTGAATTGGCAGACATTTTAAACATAAAAGCCTTATATCTCAAAGTTCAATGTTTATAATATTGTTTAAAAAGCAGGAGTATTTTTAAATAATTGTCCTTTTTTTGTATCGTTTGAGTTTTAAGCGTATTTTTGTTCGCAAAAAGAATACTATGCTTTCATTTATTACTTGGACAGCTCACCCCGAAATCTTTATACTTGGCAACTGGGAAGTTCGTTGGTACGGATTATTCTTTGCCGTTGGATTTTATGTTGGTTTGCTCATGATTTCAAAAATGTTTGCATCAGAGAAGGTTAAGGAATCCTGGGCTGACATTCTATTTATCTATGTCATCATTGCAACCATCATTGGAGCACGTTTTGGACATGTATTTTTTTACGCATGGGATTATTACTCTCAACATCTCGGGGATATTTTCAAAATATGGGAAGGTGGCTTGGCGAGTCACGGGGGTGCTTTAGGCATCATTATTGCCATGTGGCTATACTCAAAATATATCACTAAACGCAATATGCTGTGGACACTTGATCGTTTGGTCATTCCAACGGCTCTTGTCGCTGTACTGATTCGTACAGGCAATCTGATGAATCACGAAATATATGGAGTTTCGACTGATTTGCCATGGGGGTTTCGCTTCATTGAAAACGTCCGTCAATGGCAACACGGAGCAGATCCCATTTTTTCAGTTCCTTCACACCCCACTCAGATTTATGAGGCGTTGTGCTATCTGGCAACATTCATATTGATTTTCACAATCTATTGGAAAAAGCCAAAAGCCAAAAACAGAGAAGGTCTGATACTCGGCATCTTCTTTGTCTGTATATTCTTTACCCGTTTCCTGATTGAATTCATCAAGGAGAATCAGGAAGCATTTGAGGCAAACATGACGCTCAATATGGGTCAATGGTTAAGCATACCTTTTATCTTGGCTGGCATCATCCTGATTGTGCGTGCTTTAAAAAGAGAACCAGTTTATTACGAAGTGGAGGAAGGTAAAAAACCGACAAAAGAAATGGAAAAGAGCTTTCCAAATAATGTGAAGAGTAAGACTAAAAAATAAGCACCCCTTTTCCCTGACGGATAATCTGAACTTCTTCCTGTGTACAGTCAACAACTGTTGATTGGACGATGTCGCCGATTCCTCCGTCTATCACCAGATCAACGAGGTTGCCATAGCGTTCATCAATCAATTCCGGATCGGTGGTGTATTCAACTTGATTGTCTGTATCGTGTAAAGTCGTGCTCATCAACGGATTTCCAAGTTCACGGGCAATGGCTTGAACAATATTATTTGCTGGAATTCTGATACCCACCGTACTTTTCTGTTTAAATAACCTGGGCAAATTATTGCTTCCTTTTAGGATGAAAGTAAAAGGGCCGGGCAAATTCCTCTTTAGAAGTTTAAAGGTCGGGGTATCGACCTTGGCATATTCGCTAAGTTGGCTAAGATCAGGACAAATAAAGGAAAGGTTGGCTTTTCTTGGATCTTCTTTCTTCAGTTTACAAATTTTTTCAACAGCACGGGTATGAAAGATATCACAACCGATGGCATACACTGTATCAGTTGGATAGATAATCAGTCCTCCATCGCGCAATGCATTGGCTATTTTTTGAATGACCCTTGTATTGGGATTATCTTCATATAACTTAATGAGCATGCTGTAAAAAACTTCTTTTTGAATTTACGCAAAGGTATGTAATACTAACGACAATAAAAATACGTCTTTTTAAATTGTCGGATCAGGTCTAGACACAAAAAATAAGGGGCTGCCCTATTTCAGGCAACCCCTTCAACTAATACTCCTACTTGAAAACCTGTTTTATCTTGTAGGAAAATGGATGAACAATTCATTTATGTCATTACCGGAATTTACCCGTAGATGAGTTTACCATTCTCATCCCTGAATTCATCAAAACTCTTGTTATATTGATTCATCGCACGCAAACTCATACCCATGCTGGAAAATCCCCCATCATGAAAAAGATTCTGCATCGTCACCTTACGGGTAAAGTCAGAGAACATCACCAGGCAATAGTCTGCACATTCCTCAGCACTGGCATTGCCAAGAGGTGACATCTTATCAGAGAAATCCATCAGGCCATCAAAGCCTTTGATACCACTTCCGGCAGTCGTCATCGTTGGTGATTGGGAAATGGTGTTGATGCGAACTCCTTTTTCGCGGCCATAAATATATCCGAAACTACGGGCGATGGACTCAAGCAAGGATTTTGCATCTGCCATGTCGTTGTATCCGTAGAATGTGCGCTCGGAAGCCACGTAGGTTAATGCAATAATGGATCCACCTTCTGTAATGGCATCCATTTTTTTAGCCACTTGTATCATTTTGTGGAATGAAATAGCAGAAATATCCAGTGTGCTTGAAAGCAAATTGTAATCCAAGTCATCATAGGTCCGTTTTTTGCGGACATTGGGAGACATACCGATGGAGTGAAGTACAAAATCAATCTTTCCACCCAGAATTTCCTGAGATCTTGTAAAAACTGTTTCCAGGTCTTCTATACTTGTAGCATCAGCCGGGATGATTTCTGCGTTCAATTTTTCTCCAAGTGCCACCACAGAACCCATACGGCACGCTACAGGTGTATTGGTCAGCGTGATGGTTGCACCTTCTTCAACTGCACGTTCAGCGACTTTCCATGCGATGGACATCTCGTTCAATGCACCGAAAACAATCCCGCGCTTCCCTTTCAATAAGTTGTTTGACATCTTTTTTCTGTTTATTTTCGCATCAAAATTACACAAAATCTTTAAATGTGTGCAGCTTTTTATTCAAAAATAGGCATTTTATCCAATTGCAGACCGCGCTGGATATGTGTAGGAGAGCTCAACATTCTGTTTTTCTGGACGTTCCCGCTTCTTGTCTCAACAAGATTTGGATTGTTAATAATTCCCAAAACGGACAAAGCCGCATTTAGCAGGTTCTCATTGACATCACCGAGAGGTTTGATTTCAAGCAAACCCGTATCATCCACCACATAATTCGGGCAAAAGCCTGCCGTAAAATCAGATTCATTGTTCTTGTTGAAATATTTGGCAACAATGGGCTGTATACCCCATTTGTTTTTCGAATCATCTTTTTCGTAAAGCGAGTATGATGCCACATTTTTTCCATAAGTGGTATCACCAATCAGGATCACACTTTCCATATAAGGTTTCAGTCCATTGATTACCTGTTC
>JALNXZ010000068.1 GCA_023230125.1 Bacteroidales bacterium
AGCCTATGAAGCGCATTACATTTCTTTTGACAATCATCCTTTTAGCTCAATTCACCTATGCCCAAAAAGAGGTCTATCATTTATTGATCGGCACCTATACCAATACCGGAAAAAGTCAGGGTATTTACGCCTATGATGTTGATATGGGAAGAGCTGTATTTACGCAAAAATCCGTGACTACAGGCATCTCTAATCCAAGTTACCTGACTCTGACACCAGACAAGAGATTTGTATATTCTGTAAACGAGACGTCAGAAAACAGTGCCGCCAATGCCTACTCTTTTGATAAGAACACCGCCGAACTCACATTTATAAACCAATCAGCGACGAGCAGTCCGGGCCCTTGTTTCATCTTCGCCAGCGACAAACATGTCTTTACGGCAAATTACAAAGGTGGGAGTCTTTCCGTTTTCGGACGAAATTCCGATGGATCTTTGACAAAATTATTGCAAAAAATCCAACATTCAGGAAACAACAAAAACCCTCAGAATCAGGCAGTTTCGCATGTTCATCAAGTCATTATGACACCGGATAAGAATTTTGTCAGCGTCAATGATTTGGGTACGGACAAAGTGACCATTTACAAATACAACCCCAAATCGACAACAGAAATTCTGACTCCCTGGGATTCACTTTCCTCAAAAACTGGTAGCGGTCCACGTCATTCGACCTTCAGCAAGAATGGGAAAAGGCTTTATGTCTTACATGAACTTGACGGCTCGCTTTCTGTTTTAACGATGAAAAAAGGAAAATTGAGTTTGATTCAGGAAAATTCAGTGGTAAAAGATGGCCATAAAGGTTTTCCTGCAGATATCCATCTCTCACCCGACGGAAAATATTTATATGCCAGCAACAGACGTCCGGCAAATGAAATCAACTGTTTTTCGGTGGCTAAAGATGGTAAACTAAAAATCAAACAGCAAATTTCGACCACAGGCGATGGCCCACGCAATTTTGCCATAACACCCGATGGAAAATATTTGTTGATAGCTCATCAATACTCTAATAATATCGTCATCTTTAAACGGGATGTAAAAACCGGATTACTGTCAGATACCGGAGACCGGATTGAAGTAGGTGCTCCCGTTTGTCTAACGTTTTATTGATAAAACAGTGCAAGAAATTGCAAAAGCGACATAGATCAGTCGTATTTAAAGACAGGAAAGCGGTTCTGACAGAAATGAATTTTGTTGGAACCGCTTATTCTTTTTTTATAATTTGGAAATAAAAGCTGCAAAAAGTAACTTTGCAAATTCATAGAACCCCTATGAGGGTTTTCAAAACAAACAGATAGTCAAGTTATTTAATAATCAAACTTATGCGCTTAATCATTCAACCTGACACTACAGGAATTTCTACATGGGTGGCCAATTATGTTGCTACAAAAATCAGGAACTTTGCTCCAAATGCCGAACACCCATTCTTGCTTGGCTTGCCTACAGGATCAAGTCCACTTGGAGCCTATAAGAAGCTCATTGAGTTGCACAATCAAGGATTGGTTTCCTTCAAGCATGTTATCACTTTCAACATGGATGAATATGTAGGAATACCCCAAAAACATCCTCAAAGCTACTACACTTTTATGTGGGACAATTTATTCAGCCACATTGACATCTTGCCTGAGAATGTAAATATCTTGAACGGCAATGCTCCGGATCTGAAAGCAGAATGTCAGGCTTATGAGGACAAAATCAAATCATTGGGCGGCATTCAACTATTTTTGGGCGGTATCGGCCCTGACGGTCATATTGCCTTCAACGAACCAGGCTCTTCCCTTCAATCACGCACACGTATCAAAACATTGACAGAAGATACCATGATTGCCAATTCACGCTTTTTCAACAACGACGTCAACCTGGTACCAAAACATGCACTCACCGTCGGTGTAGGCACAGTAATGGATTCAAAAGAAGTGCTCATTATGGTGAACGGCCATTCCAAGGCACGTGCCTTATATCATGCCGTTGAAGGATCGGTCAATCATATGTGGACCATTAGTGCCTTGCAGATGCATCCAAAGGGGATTATTGTTTGTGATGAAGCAGCAACAGATGAACTAAAAGTAGGTACCTATCGATATTTTAAAGATATCGAGAAGTTGTAAATATTGCGTTGTGGACTCTGCCAGGTTGCAGGAGCTTCAAAGACGATGTTTACAAACCTTTTAAAATTTATTTTAAAATATATAAAAGATGGAATTAGACTTAAGTTCCAAGATTACATTAGAACGCATACCAGAGCGTTATTACAAACCAACAGACATGATAGAGAATCTGCGTCAAACTCGTTTCGAGAGACTGCGGACGAATATTTACAAAGATTCGGTAGTTGGAGCACATTACATTGCTAAAAATATTGCAAACCTTATCCGGGGTAAAGCAGAAAAAGGAGAACAATGTGTCTTAGGCTTGTCAGGTGGATTTTCAACTTTGGGTGTATATGAAAATCTAGCAAAAATGCATCTTGAAGAAGGATTGAGTTTTGAAAATGTTGTTGTATTCAATGTTTCGGAATTTTTTCCAATCATTGATGATGAAAGACACTCAAATACAAAATTACTACATCATCATTTGCTGGACAAAGTAAATATCAAGCCTGAAAATTTTTTTACCCCTGATTCAACGTTAAATCGTTCCACTTTGGCCGATTTCTGTCACGATTATGAAGAGTTGATTGAGCAACACGGTGGATTGGATCTGGTTATGGCCAGTGTAGGTCTGGTTGGAAATATTGCCTACAACGAGCCAGGTTCTCAAACCAGCACATTTACCAGATTGATGTTGCTCGACGAGGTTTCCCAAAATGATTTGAATAAATATTACAGCTCATCATCGGAAGTACCGAACAGTGCCATCACGATAGGAATCGGCACCATCCTGAATGCCAAACAGGTCGTTCTGGTAGCCTGGGGCGAACAAAAATCAGCCATCCTGAAAGAGGTGATTGAAGGTCATATGAATGACAAAGTACCAGCATCCTTCCTACAACTTCACAAAAATGCTGTTGCATTCATAGACCTGGATGCAGCCCAGCAGCTCACCCGTCTTAGCCATCCTTGGATGGTTGGTCATTGTGAATGGACAGACATGTTGATACGCAGAGCCATCGTCTGGTTGTGTGCAGAAACCGGGAAGCCCATCCTAAAACTCACCAACAAAGATTACAACCAACATAGTCTGGATGAACTGCTGGCACTCTATGGCTCAGCATACAATGTAAACATCAAGATATTCAATGATCTGCAACATACCATCACCGGCTGGCCTGGTGGGAAGCCCGATACAGACGATACCAATCGTCCTGAACGGGCAAAACCATTTCCAAAACGCGTGTTGATTTTCAGCCCACATCCGGATGATGACGTGATTTCCATGGGAGGAACCTTTCAACGTCTGGTCGATCAACATCATGATGTTCATGTGGCCTATGAAACTTCCGGCAATATTGCCGTCGGTGATGAAGAAGTGATTCGTTCTTTATCTCTGATGCAACTTATTCTGAACAAGTATGATGAAAAGAATAAGGATTTAAAACAGAAATACGCCGAAATGCTTTATTTCCTCAAAGATGTCAAAAAACCTGGAGACATTGATACTGCAGATGTTCTATACTTTAAGGCAAGATTGAGACAAGAAGAGGCCAGGTCTGCAGATCGTTTCATGGGTGTAAAACCAGAAAATGTTCATTTCCTCGAACTTCCGTTTTATGAAACCGGAACTGTTAAAAAAGGAAAACTAACAGAAGCCGACATCAATATTGTCATTGATTTGTTGAAATCTGTCAAACCAGATCAGATTTTTGTTGCCGGAGACCTTGCAGACCCTCACGGTACACATAAAGTTTGTCTGGACGCAGCTCTTGCAGGTATCTACGAACTGAAGAATGAACCATGGGTGAAAGAATGTCGTATCTGGATGTACCGTGGTGCATGGGCGGAATGGGAAATTGACCGCATTGAGATGGCCGTACCTATGAGTCCTGAGCAATTGCGCAGTAAACGCAACAGCATCCTCAAGCACCAGTCACAGATGGAAAGTGCGCCGTTCCTTGGCAACGATGAGCGACTCTTCTGGCAGAGAGCTGAAGACCGCAATCAAACTACCGCCGCACTCTACAATAATCTTGGTTTGGCTTCCTATGAAGCGATTGAGGCTTTTGTGGAATACAAGCTGGAATATTGATCCGTACATCTTACACATTTTTAAAAAGGCCACTTTAATACTTTTTTAATCAGATTATCACGTGGAGATGATTACAATAATCAGAAATCAGAATCTTTTGATGAAGGTTATTGTGTATATTTACACAAGAAATTCGAACGGAATTACAAATCAAATCCTTATCTATGGAAAGCAGCAATGTTGAGACACAAAATCAAAGTGAAATGTCACTTGGTCTATGCCTTAGCGGAGGTGGAGCTTTGGGTTTTGCACATATTGGGGTTTTACAGGCACTTTTGGAAAATGGTATAGAACCTGAGATTATTTCAGGTTCAAGTATGGGTGCCATCGTTGGCACTCTTTATGCTGCTGGAATCAGCCCTGACGAGATGTTAAAGATCATCAAAGAAGGCAGGATTTACCACGTTTCAAGACTCTTGACTCTTAAACCTGGATTTTGGAAATCAGGCTGGTCTAACCATAGTACAGTACTTTCCTTAGTCAAGGAGGTTATCCCTCATAACAGTTTTGAGAAGTTGCAGAAAAAAATGTTCATTTGTGTGACAAATCTGAACACTGCCCAATGGGAAATCAAAAGTACAGGGAAAAGATTGAATGCCTGGGTTTCTGCATCGGCAAGTATCCCCGGCGTTTTTGAGGCTTATGAATACAACAATATTTTCTATGTCGACGGAGGTTTGCTCAACAATATGCCGGCTCAACCCCTTCGCGATACTTGCCACACCATCATCGGTGTAGATGTACTGCCCTATTCTGTTCCCTTAGACCTGAAAAAGCCATTAGACACAATTATTCAATCCATTCGTGGAGTCCAGAGCATGAATTCAACTAAGGGCAGGTCGCTTTGCAAGTACATCATAGAGCCACAGGTATTGAATCATTTTAATGAGTTCAGATTTGATGCTTATCAGAGAATTTATGAACAAGGTTATCAGGACACGCTAGATTATATTAAAAAAAATCCTGAGATTTTGAACCTTAGAAACTAGTTTCTGTTTTATCGGATATGAATTTTTCCAGACTTGGTATTATAAAAAAGGAATTTGTTCCTTACATTTGAAATCCAAAATTTTAATAAAAACAGCATTTATGATAGTGACAACATCCTTCAGGCAAAACAATCTTTCGCTTGCAAATGCTAAGACATATCTTTTTAGTGCATTATTTGTGATTGGCAACCTGGTTTTACCCCAAATTTGCCATCTCGTGCCTGACGGTGGGAAAATATTTCTGCCCATTTATTTTTTCACCTTGATAGCTTCTTACAAGTTCGGATTAAAGGTCGGATTGCTGACAGCCATCTTCTCTCCACTTATGAATTGTCTTTTTTTCGGGATGCCCATGCTGAGCATGCTTCCTGTCATACTGATAAAATCTTGTCTTCTGGCTGTAGCCGCAGCTTGGATCGCCCAAAAGAGCCAATCCGTTTCTTTATTGCTGATAGCCTTGACCATTCTCACCTATCAGGTATTGGGAGGGTTGGCCGAATGGATAATCACCACTGATTTCATGGCTGCTGCTCAGGATTTCAGACTCGGTCTTCCGGGAATCATCATTCAATGGATGGCCGGTTTTGGAATCTTAAAATGGATGGCAAAAGAATAATATTCATATGAACGCCAAAAGTTTCGAGGAAATCAGAAAACAATTTGAGTCCATTACCTTTCAAGAAGATTTCGAAATGATTGTGGCTGTGGCAAATGGTGGAATCATTCCTGCCGCCATACTGAACCAGCGTCTCAATCTGGAAATCCAACTTTTAAAGCTACATCTTAGGGATGCCTCTCAGAAACAAATATTTGACAAGCCTCAATTACTTGAAGAGATTCGGTTTGAAGTAAAGGATAAAAGTATATTGCTTGTAGAAGACCGCGTAAAGACAGGAACCACTCTGACCTATGCCAAACAATTGCTGATAGAGGCAGGAGCGAGAAACGTAAAAACATTTGCGGTAAACGGGAATGCGGATTACTTCCTGTACAACGAGAATTGCTTTATGTTCCCCTGGATCATGAAATGATAGTTTCGGATTCTAAACCAAATTCACTATGAAACGCAGGGATTTTTTAAAAGCCGCTTCCCTTACCGGGATTGCCTCAACCATCAAATTGTGTGATGGAATGGACTTGATGGCACAAAAGGTCTCAAAGAGTGCAACAGGATGCGATTTAGTTGCCGTCATGGGTGGAGAGCCAGCTGTGATGTTCAGAAAAGCCATTGCTGAATTCGGCGGCATGGGGGAATTTGTCAAGAAAGGCTATAAAGTAACCATCAAACCTAACATCGGATGGGATAGGACGCCAGAACTGGCCGGTAACACCAACCCTGAACTGGTTAGCGAAATCATCAAACAGTGCCTGCAAGCTGGGGCCAAAGAGGTCATTGTTTTTGACCATACCTGTGACAACTGGATAAAATGCTATAAAAACAGTGGCATTGAAGCTGCTGTCAAAGCTGCCGGTGCTAAAATGATGCCGGCCAACGAAGAATCCTATTACCGGGAAATATCCTTGGCAAGAGCCAAAATTCTGAAGAAGGCAAAAGTTCACACTGCCATTCTGGACAGCGACGTTTGGATCAACGTCCCCGTCCTGAAAAATCACGGAGGCGCAAAAATGACCATCGCCCTGAAAAACCACATGGGCATTGTCTGGGATAGAGGTTTTTTTCATAGAAACGACTTACAGCAATGCATTGCTGATATATGCACCATCAGTAAGCCCGCCGTTCTGAATGTGGTCGATGCCTATCGTGTGGTCAAGTCCAATGGACCGCAAGGAAGATCGGCAGCCGATGTGGTCACCTCTAAAGCACTTTTTGTTTCGACAGATATTGTTGCAGTGGATACCGCTGCCACTAAATTTTTCAACCAAATAGTCACAATGCCGCTGGAGAGTGTGAAACATATCAAAAAAGGGGAAGAGCTTAATCTTGGTACCATGAATATTGATTCTCTGAAAGTTAAAAAGATAAACATCTAAGCAATGATATTAAAGAAAATACGTGTTTTGTTTGCAGTTATCCTATCTGCACTGATTACTTTTTATTTTCTGGATTTTTCCAGCCTTTTACCATCAAGTTTTGACTTCCTGGCAGAAATCCAGTTTATCCCGGCCTTACTTTCAGGTTCCCTCCTTGTCATCCTGGTGCTTCTGTTACTGACCCTACTTTTAGGGCGCGTATACTGTTCCATCGTTTGTCCTTTAGGCATTTTTCAGGATCTGATATCATGGATTTCAAAACGTTTCAACCACAAAAAAAAATATAGCTTCAGCAATGAAAAAAAGATATT
>JALNXZ010000069.1 GCA_023230125.1 Bacteroidales bacterium
CCCGAGCGAGATTGATTCGATTAAAATCATTAATTTTGTAGAGGAGCCAGCAAAAATCTCTTTTGAGCTTAAGGCTCCCAACCTTCCAGAAATGGAAAATGGGTTAATCAAAATTGATGAATTGGCCATTACTTTCCCAGAAGAATTCAAACTCGAGGATCATACAAATGTTAACGGACAAGTCTACACTTTAAATAATCTGTCTTTCACACCTGAAGACGGTTATAAAGTTGATATTAATTTAAGCCATTTAGACCTGTCCAGGAGAGATATTATAGATGGTCAGCTAAATTGGAATGGGATTATTCGATATACAGGAGATATGTCTCTTGAAGGCCGAATTAACAGTGAGATACTTGATGCAACTCAAAATGCAAGGATGGGCGTGAAATTGGGGACATCTCTAACTTTCAAGTCTGCCTTTGTCGTCACAAAAGACATCTTGAAGAATGTAAATGAGAGTGATTCCATTGGCATTGCTCTTGATATTGACATCGCGGATCAAGTGAAACGTCTTGGCACGGTAACGATAACACCTGGAACCAAAATTCAAATAAAAATCGACCAGCCGGATTTACCTTTGGCCTTGACTGGCAATGACCTGCGAATCAATTTTCCTGATTTGTTTAAATTCAGATCCGATATACCGACTTTACAGCCAGGTATGGGCAACTATTACCTGATAAATGGCTCTATTCCACCTACCATCGAATTGGAATTGGAAGCTTTGAACATCAATCAAGACCTGGAAGATGGCATATTGAAATTAGACAAAGGAATTAAGCTTTCAGGTGGAGTCAAACTTTTGGCAGGAGAAGTCAGCAGTACAGCCATCAATGAACTTAGCGGGAAGAATCTAATAATTGAAGCCACAGTTCCAGATCTGACAATAGAATCCACCCCTATCCAATTCAATACCTTGGAGGCAAATTATAATGATTCGACAAATCTGGATATTGTAATTGATCCTTTACCTGAAGAAATCGTTTCGTTGGACAGTGTCATTTTGGATGACGATGCCTATCTGGATATAAACATTGACATCACGGACATTCCAGACCTTTCAAATCCGTTGATGGCAGACATAAATCTAACTTTCCCCCTATTGATTGACTTCGAGCCAAATACTGTTGATGCGAATAACCGATTGACAATTAATCAGGCGTTTACTGTAGATCACGATTTAAATAAGGCATCATTACACAAAAGGGTAAAAATTAAAGGATTCAAATTTAGCGATGAGGACCTTAATGGTAAACTTGAGATTCATAAGAAAGTAAAATTCAATGTTGGAGTATCCGTCGTGAATCCTACAGTGAACAGTACAGAATTGACGAGCAATACCATTAATGCCAATGTGGATGTTATACTGTCCGGCCTCAAATTTAAAGATGTATATGGTAACTTTGATCCTGGTATTGCCCCCATCAATGAAGAAATTTCACTGTCCGACATTCCGGATTTTATGAAAAGAGATGATGTCGTTCTGGATGTTACAAGACCTGTCATTATTTTGGAAGCTCAAAGCAATTTGGAAATTCCGATTGATGCCACCATGACTTTGACACCAAAGATAAAAGGTGTCGAATCAACCAGCAACAAAATCACGCTGCCAATTCTCAAATTCCCGAAGGCAAAATCTTCATTTGAGCCGGACACCACACGTTACTGGATAGGGCCTTTAGAAGAAGGTAAACCTGAAAACTATCAGTTTGAAGAGTCTGACATTCAAAACCTATTCAAGACTATCCCGGATGACATCACTTTCTTTGTTGATGCCCAGGTAAATGCTGAAGAAAAGCACCACATTGACCTGAATGCAGACTACAAAATGAAGATTAAATATGATGTCAGAGTACCTATGGCTTTCGGAGATGAGTTAAGGATTGCAATACGTGACACCATTTCAGATTTAGATGAATCAATCGGAGAATTAGCATTCTCAGGGGGAGGTCTTGAAATATTCGGAGAAGTCCTCAATTCGATTCCCCTCCAACTTGATTTTACAATAATTCCGATGGACAAAGACAACAACTACATCGCTGTCGATTCTGTTTCACAGATTATTAATTCAGGTGCATTCGACGGAACTGCGGTTTCATCCAAATTATCCCTCAAATTTGAAGACCCTGATGGATTGATGAAAGATGTAAGAGGTTTTGAGTTGGTTTTTAAAGCCTGTACAAACGGTACACCAGCCGGAACACCTATCAAACCGGAAAACTATATTAAAGCTGATTTAAATGTGCGCCTCAAAGGAGGAATAAGCATTGGTGATAAATAAAATACGCAAGCGATATGAAAAAGAAAATCTTAAAATACGGATTTTGGTCACTGATTTTATGTGTTACCTCACAATTTGCAGGTGCACAATCAATTGCACGTACAGCTTATTTTATGGATAATGCAACCCACAGGCATTTGATGAATCCTGCACTTACGCCGACACAAGGTTATTTCAGTCTACCAATTGTTGGAGAATTCTCTTTAGGCGTTGAATCAAATATGGCATTTACAGATTTTATTTATCCTGCTGTCACACCAGGCGGAGAGCTCCTTTCCTTTCTCAGCCCTGATGTTGATGCCACTGATTTCCTTTCACGAATTGATCCCAACAACTTTCTGAGAATGGACGTGAGGACAAGCATCTTGTCTCTTGGATTCTATTCCGGAACAGACTTCTGGACTTTTGATGTAGCCAGTCGTGTAAATATGAGCCTGAATCTTCCTTACGATCTGTTTGCGTTTGCTAAGATAGGTAAGGCGAATTCTGAAAACGAGTATCATCTTGACAATCTGTCCATTGAGGCTGGAGCGTTTGCGGAAGTTGCATTGGGATATTCCCGCAACATCATGAACAATTTACGGGTTGGTGGCAAGATTAAATACTTGGCAGGTGGTGCGAATATCAAAGCCTGTCTGAAGAATATGGATATCTATATGAGCGATGCTGCATGGACAGTCACTACAGAAGGGCAAATGGATGTCTATGGCAAAGGTCTGACTTTCCAAAAAGATGAAGATCAAAACATCAATGGTGTCAATATGGAAACCTCAGGTATGGGCGGTTCAGGAATGGCCATCGATTTAGGGGTCACCTATTCCCCCATTCGCAACCTTGACATTTCTGCAGCGATTGTAGATTTAGGAAGTATTAAATGGAAAAAGGACAATATCCTTCAAGCAAGCTCCTCAGGGACAACAACATACACTGGTTTAGAGAACATCAGCATTCAGGATGAAAATGAAGATGAATCTAATTCGACAGAAAATCAGCTTGAAGAATTGAAAGATGATTTGATTGAAATGGCAAATTTCAAAGAACAAGCAGTTACCCGAGATTATAAGCAGAAACTTTACCCGACCATCAATGCCGGTGCAGAATATTCCATGTTAAAAGACAAATTAAGTATAGGTGTGTTATATACTACCCGAATGATGGAAGATGAAAACTACTCAGAATTGATGGGAGCACTGAATCTGAGACCTTCAAAATGGTTTAATCTTTCAGGAAGTTACTCCTTTATGCATGGGAAAGGCGAAACTCTCGGTTTTGCTGTTGGCTTTGTGCCAGGCATCATCAATATATTCATGGCTTGCGACTATACTTTCCTGAAAGTTACTCCTCAGTACATACCACTTAATACAATGACCTCAAACTTCCAGCTTGGTTTAAGTATACCACTTGGACCGGGACATTTGCCTGACAAGCATTAATTTTCCAATAAAATTACGATAGACGATTCGGAGTGAAGATCTCATTCCGAATCGTTTTTTTAGTTAAAAAGAATTTTTTGTTATATCCGGAATTTTAAATCATATTTGTCTTCCGATTAAGATTTTGGATGACTATTCGTATCCTATTAATTCACAGCATTATGAAGCAGTTTTTTAAATTCACCTTGGCATCTTTTGTTGGAGTGATTATCGCACTCTTATTTTTTTCCCTGATCATCATCTCTATAGCTGGTGCCATTTCGAGTACAAATAGACAATATAGTTTGAAGGAAAACAGCTTTCTGAAGATTTCTCTGAGCGGAGAATTGAAGGAACAATCTGTCGAAAATCCTTTCAACCTGACAATACCGGGATTGCCAATAGACACCAAAATGAAAAGTCAAGGTTTGGATGACATCTTGTCCGCCATTTCCAAGGCTAAAACCAATGATCAGATTAAAGGCATTTATATAGAGGTGAAGACGCTGTCCACTGGATTTTCGAGCATTGAAGAAATAAGGAATGCATTGATCGAGTTTAAGGAATCAGGGAAAAAGGTGTATGCCTATGGCGATACCTACGACCAACGCGAATATTATATCTGTTCAGTCGCTGATAAAATCTTCATTAATCCTCAAGGTATGATGAACTTTTGCGGACTGGCTGCAACTCCTGTTTTTTATAAAGGGACACTTGACAAGATTGGTGTAAAAGCTGAAATCTTCAAAGTCGGAACTTTCAAATCTGCTGTCGAACCCTATCTCAATACGAAGATGAGCGATGCTAGCAGACTACAGACAAAGGAATACATCGGCGGCATCTGGAGACATCTGCTCAAAGAAATTTCTGCATACAGAAATATTCCAATGGATGAACTAAACGTCTTGGCAAACAAGAATATGTTGTTTCAACCCACAGAAGAATTGATCAAGAATAAGCTTATTGATAGCCATTTATATAAATCTGATATGCGAGCTTTTCTGGCAAAAGAATCAGGAGTGGATGATATTAACGACTTGAAACTGGTTTCTGTCAGTGATTTCCTGACTGTTCCAGAAAAAAGTACCAAGTTTATGCAAGATAAGATTGCCATACTGTATGCAGAAGGCGAAATCTTTGACGAAGGAACAGAAGGCATCATCAGAGATGACATGATTTCAGAAATTGAGAAAATCAAAAAAGACGAGACCATCAAGGCTGTCGTTCTTAGGGTGAATTCTCCTGGTGGCAGTGCTTATGCCTCGGAACAGATATGGAAAGCCATCACCGATTTGAAGGCTGTCAAACCAGTGGTTGTCTCCATGGGCGATTATGCGGCTTCAGGCGGTTATTATATTTCCTGCAACGCAAACAAAATTATCGCTTCACCAAACACCATCACTGGATCCATCGGTATTTTCGGTACATTCTTTATTTTTGACAGATTGGCCGATAAGGTCGGTCTGAGCTTTGATGTGGTCAAGACGAACGACATGTCAGACCTTGGAAACTTGACACGTCCAATGACTGAAATTGAAAAACATAAGATACAAAACTATATTGAAAAAGGTTATGATCTTTTCGTGAAACGTTGCTCCGAGGGGCGAAAAATGGATGACCAAAAACTCAGAAAAATTGCGGAAGGCCGTGTTTGGACAGGCGAAAAAGCTTTGGAATTGGGCCTTGTTGATGAATTGGGAGGAATCGACCATGCCATCAAAGTCGCCGCCAAACTTGGAAAAGTCAAGAATTATCGCATGGTAAGCTTTCCTGAAAAGAAAAATTTCATGACTCAAATTATAGAAGAATTTGAAAGCAAAACTAAGATGCATATTGCTCTGAGTTATTTTGGAGAAGAATATACCCCGCTTCTCAAACTGAAAGAAGCTAAAATCCAAACAGGTATACTTGCCCGTATGGAAGATATGGATATACATTGAACCGTTTATTAATTCAAACATCGTGTCAAAATCTAAAGCGCGTTATTATCTGTTTCCATTCGCATGGATTTACGGAATCATCATTTGGTTTCGCAACATGTTTTTTAATATAGAGTTGCTCCCGTCAGAAAATTTTAACATGCCTGTCATATCAATCGGAAATATTACCATTGGAGGAACAGGCAAGACACCACACACAGAGTATCTGATTAGACTATTAAACAAGGAATATCAAGTAGCTGTATTAAGTCGCGGATACAAACGTAAAAGCAAAGGTTTTCTTCTGGCAAACGAACAATCGAATTTGGCGGATTTGGGTGACGAGCCTTTACAGATGAAAAAGAAGTTTTCCAATCTGGTTGTTGCTGTTGATGAAAACAGAAGAAGAGGCATCCACCGTCTGATGGACACATCCATGAAACCCTTCATCGATATCATTTTACTGGATGATGCGTTTCAACATCGGTACGTCAATCCGAGCATTTCCATTTTGCTTATTGATTTCAACAGAATGTTGAAAGATGATTACCTGTTGCCTGTCGGAAACCTCAGAGAACCGGCAGGACAGATAAAACGGGCAGAAATAATCATAGTCAGCAAATGTCCAACCGATCTGCAACCTATTGACTTCCGTGTTTTGACAAACAACATCAAATTGCAGCCTTATCAGGCCCTATTTTATTCAACCATGATATATGGAGAGCTTAAGGCCATGTTATCATCGATTCTTCCTATCGGCAAACAAGCCACACATGAAGAGAATACAGAAGAAACTGAGATTATGGAAGTTGGCATCTCTTACGAAAACCTGACCATGGATCAGATAAAGAGAGAGCAAAGACCAGTTCTGATTCTCACTGGTATTGCATCTCCTGACAGTTTGGTTGACTACGTTCATCAATATTGTCCAAATGCAGAAGCTATGGTTTATCCTGACCACCACGAATTCAAAAAAAAGGATGTATACAAGATTAGTCAGGCTTTCGAAAAAATAAAAGCCGCCGGAGGAGTCATCATCTCAACAGAAAAGGATGTGATGCGCATTTACAACAATTCATATATGGAGAATTTGGCTCATTATATCTATTATCCTGTTCTTGAGGTTCGTTTTCTCGATGAACAAGGTGCTTCATTTGATCATAAAATACTGGATTATGTACGAATCAATAAACGATACTGCTGAATGGCTTAAAAAGCGGATGACAAGTAGTCCGAAAACAGCCATTATCCTGGGAACAGGTCTGGGGGAACTCGTTAAAGAAATAAAAATCAGCCTGGAGATACCTTATAAGGATATACCGCATTTCCCGGTGTCAACTGTTGAAGGGCACAGCGGAAAGCTTATCTTCGGCAAACTGGGCAACAAAGATATCATGGCCATGCAAGGCCGCTTTCATTATTATGAAGGTTACGATATGAAACAGGTTACTTTTCCGGTTCGGGTCATGAAGGCCATCGGAATCCAAACCTTGTTTGTGTCAAATGCAGCCGGTGGTATGGGGCAAAAATTCGAAATCGGTGACTTGATGATGATTACTGATCATATCAATCGTTTTCCTGAACATCCGCTCCGAGGCATTAATTATAAAGAGCTGGGACCACGTTTCCCTGACATGAGTGACGCTTACTCTAAGTGCCTACAAAAGAAGGCTCTCGAGATTGCTGCAGAATTGGGCATCAAATTACATCAAGGGGTATATGTCGGTACCTCAGGTCCTACTTTTGAAACCCCTGCCGAATATAAGTACTTCAAAATGATCGGTGGTGACGCAGTTGGCATGTCAACTG
>JALNXZ010000070.1 GCA_023230125.1 Bacteroidales bacterium
GCGTCTGTCATTTATCTCGACTACCGGTCACCCGGCAGCTCTAGCGACCTACCCCCCGACATCGGGCGAGCAGCCCTACATGCGTCGGTGTACATGGTCTTGCAACCCATAAGACGTACTGACCTCCAGTGTTACCATCGAAGCGGTGGGCTCTTACCCCGCCTTTTCACCCTTACCAAAC
This sequence comes from Bacteroidales bacterium, assembly GCA_023230125.1. Classification (GTDB taxonomy): domain Bacteria; phylum Bacteroidota; class Bacteroidia; order Bacteroidales; family UBA1402; genus UBA8389. The sequence continues at coordinate 182 of JALNXZ010000070.1, forward strand.
TTGCGTCTGGCGGTTGTTTTCTGTTACGTTAACTCTGTTGTAACACAGCTTCCCGTTAGGAAGTATGGTGCTCTGCGTTGCCCGGACTTTCCTCCTTTATTTCTAAAAGCGACAGACCGGCCCTCTGTTTGACACAAAATTACGTAATAAATGTCAAATTTTCATTGTTTGATGAGATTTTGTCAGCTTTAAATACTATATCCTTATAAAGTTAAAAGATTTCTCCGACAGGTTCATTTACAGGGTACTCGTTTGCGATTCCTGTCAATATTGTAGACAAGGTAGTAGTGGGTATGAAACAATTTGGATCAGTGTAATGAGTTATGCTCGGTGTGGCCATCAAAAATATTAATTCAGAATTGGCAAAAGAGAAAAACATTTTCGTACAGAAAGGTGTTTATGTTGATGGTGTCAGTAATTGCAGTGGTGCGATGGAAGCAGGAATCAAATCTGTCGATGTTATTAAGCAGAATAACAACACAATAATTAAGATGGCTTCGAAATCTCAGGAGCAACTTTCTCTGAACTGTCAGAAGCCAAAAAAGAAACATCTGAACGTCATATGGCGTTTATATATCAAGCGTGACATCTGGGAAGTTTAAGAAGTCGGCATTGCTTAAAAATTTATTTCATTGGTTTTTGAGACTTGTTCTGTTTTTGATTATACGTTGTTTAATGAGGAGTCAATTTTTATGATAAATTTATACATAACAATCACCAATTTTAAAAAAATAATGACTAATTTTGCACCTTATATTATTCCAGCATGAGACAGCTTAAAATTACAAAATCCATCACCAATCGCGAAAGCGCATCTTTGGACAAATACTTACAAGAAATCGGCCGTGAAGAGCTGATCAAAGTGGACGAAGAGGTGGAACTGGCTCAGCGTATCCGTCAAGGAGACCGCGCCGCTTTGGAAAAATTGACCCGTGCAAATCTTAGATTTGTGGTTTCAGTAGCAAAACAGTATCAAAATCAAGGTCTTAGTCTTCCAGACTTAATCAATGAAGGAAACCTTGGGCTTATAAAAGCCGCCGAAAAATTTGATGAAACACGTGGGTTTAAATTTATTTCCTATGCTGTGTGGTGGATCCGTCAGTCTATTCTTCAGGCTTTGGCAGAACAATCGCGTATTGTACGTCTTCCTTTGAACCAGGTTGGTTCCTTGAACAAGATTACAAAAGCTTTTTCAAAATTTGAACAAGAACATGAGCGCAAACCTTCTCCTGAAGAGTTGGCTGAAGAATTAGACATTCCCGTGGAAAAGATTTCCGATACCTTAAAGGTGTCCGGTCGTCACATTTCTGTGGACGCTCCTTTTGTAGAAGGAGAAGATAATTCTCTCCTGGATGTGTTGATCAATGATGATGCCCCTGTTGCTGACCGTATGTTGATGAACGAATCACTCTCCAAGGAGATCAATCGTGCCCTTTCAACTTTGACGGAACGCGAAAGCGACATTATCAAAATGTTTTTTGGCCTTGGAAGTCAGGAAATGACGCTAGAAGAAATTGGTGATAAATTCGGGTTGACCCGTGAACGAGTAAGACAAATCAAAGAAAAAGCCATTCGCCGTTTACGTCAAAATTCGAGAAGTAAATTATTAAAAGGCTATTTAGGATAAAAATCCGAAAAATAGAACGTATTAAAAGCCACCTTTGGGTGGCTTTTTTTATATTTGTTTTTTAAAATCTATTTCTATGAACAAATCGAATTTATTTATGATGGCAATGACTTATGCACTAACCTCCTGTGCCGGTGGAAAAGATGCTTCCGGAGGAGAAATAATTTGTAAGCAGAATATCAGGATAGAAAACGGATTGATGACTCCTGAAGTTCTCATGAGTATGGGTCGTGTCGATGGTATCAGTGTCTCTCCTGACGGTAAAGATATCCTTTATGGTGTACAATATTTCAGCCTTCCCCAAAATAAAAGGAATCGGGATCTTTACATTGTTCCAGTATCCGGAGGTACATCAAGGCAGTTGACCAAGACAATGGAGGGTGAACAGGAAGCAACCTGGTCAGCCGATGGCTCTCACCTCTATTTTTTGTCTTCAGAATCGGGGTCCAGTCAACTTTGGAAAATGCGCAAGGATGGTAAAAGACGCAAACAGCTGACAAAGTATTCATCTGATATTGAAGCATTCAGCCTATCTTCCGATGAAAAGAAAATCCTTTTTATCTCACAAGTTCAATATGGCAAACGTGTCAAGGACATTTATCCGGATCTCCCTTTATCAAATGGCAAAGTTATAGATGATCTCATGTACAAACACTGGGATGAGTGGGTGGAGACGGTTCCGCATCCATTTGTGGCTACTCTTACCAAGAGTGGTTTGGAAAATATTACAGACATTCTTGAAGGCCAACCTTATGAGTCTCCGATGAAACCAAGGGGGGGCATTGAACAATTGGCTTGGTCACCTAACGGGAAAAGTATAGCTTACACTTGTCGCAAGAAAACAGGATTGGAATATTCAATCTCGACCAATTCTGACATTTATCTATATTCGTTGGATACCAAAGAAACCAAGAATTTAACAGAAGACATGATGGGCTATGATAAAAATCCTGTCTTTTCACCTGATGGCCGGTTCATCGCATTCCAAAGCATGGCCCGTGATGGTTATGAATCTGATCAGGATCGCCTGTTCCTTCATGACATGAATAGTGGCCTCAACCGTTGCATCAGTGATTCGATTGACGGAGACGTTAGTTCTGCCTGTTGGACAAAAGATGGACGTACCATCTATTTTTTAAGTGCTCTGCAAGCTGTCACACAAATTTTCAGTGTTGATGTGGAAACAGCTACTGTGAAACAGATTACTGACGGGATGTTTGACTTTACATCTTTAGCCTTGGCTGGCAATCAATTAGTGGGTTTGAGACATTCTTTGAGTCATCCTGATGATGTTTATCGTATTGATCCTGTCAACGGAGAAATGCTGGCACTCACCGATGAAAATAAGGAAATATACGATCAATTGAAAGTGGGTCGTGTTGAAAAACGCATGATAGAAACAACTGATAAGCAACAAATGCTGACTTGGGTGGTTTATCCGCCTGATTTTGATTCGACCAAGGTCTATCCAGCCATCCTATATTGTTCAGGTGGTCCTCAAGCTACGGTAGGTCAGTTTTGGTCATACCGTTGGAATTTCCAATTGATGGCAGCCAACGGGTATATCATCGTAGCCCCTAATAGGCGGGGTGCTTCGGGTTTGGGACAAGTATGGAAAGAACAGATCAGCAAGGATTATGGTGGCCAAAACATGAAAGATTATTTGTCTGCCATCGATGCTTTGGCTAAAGAACCTTATGTGGATGAGAACCATTTGGGTTGTGTTGGCCCATCTTATGGTGGTTTCTCCGTGTATTGGTTGGCTGGTAACCATCAGAAACGATTCAAAGCATTTATTGCTCACAGTGGCATTTTCAATGCTGAGGCTCAGTATCTGGAAACCGAAGAATTATGGTTTGAAAACTGGGATATGGGAGGGGCTTTCTGGGAAAAAAACAATGTTGTGGCTCAAAATTCATATGCCAATTCACCACATAAATTTATCGATAAATGGGATACTCCAATTTTGTGTATTCACGGTGGAAAGGACTACCGGATCTTGGCATCTCAGAGTATGGCAGCCTTTAATGCTGCAAAAATAAAGGGTATTCCTGCAGAACTTCTGATTTTCCCTGATGAAAATCACTGGATTTTGAAACCTCAGAACAGCATTTTATGGCAAAGAAGGTTTTTTAGTTGGCTGGATAAGTGGTTGAAATAAAAATCAAAATCTATTAAATTCGTCTCTCCGTCAAAAACTTGTCTTCTCCTAATAATTTATTCTGGATGATGACGGTTATATATTTTTAGGTGCTTTTTTCGCATAAGTTGTTTTGTGCGAAAAAGCACCTATTTATTAAAGATTTTCAAGATGAATAAAGGTAATCCGACCTGACAATTTGTGGGAATGGCTCATTGACAGTCAAAGCAAATTATGCCGATGGCATCACCAGTAAAGATGATCTTTACCAAAATGGTACTTATACTTTTGGAAGCAAATATACAAGCTTTACTGTATCCTCCAGTATATATTTGACCGTAGGCACGCGGAGCTGCGGTGGTGAGTGGCGTTAATGATAGGATGATTTTTTATATCTTTACGCCAAAAAAGACATGATACAAATTCATGAAGACCAACTTCATCAGGAACAAAACCGTGAGAAGGACCATAAGCATGCCCATGAAGCAGGAAAGAACCTGGCTTTGGCTTTTTCCCTTAATTTTTTATTTTGTATTATTGAGTTGATTGGTGGCTTTTGGACCAATAGTATAGCCATTTTATCTGATGCTTTGCATGACTTTGGAGACAGTCTTTCCCTTGGAATGGCTTGGTATTTTCAAAAGGTCTCGAAGCGCAAGCCTGATTCCAAGTATACCTATGGATACAAACGTTTTTCCACGCTGAGTGCATTGCTGAACTCCGTTGTTTTACTGGTCGGTTCTGTCATCGTACTGTATGAATGTATCCTGCGTTTGTTAAATCCCGTTGAAACTAACGCAAAAGGCATGTTTGTGCTATCTATTGTCGGTGTGTTGGTAAATGGGGCTGCGGTATTCCGGTTAAAGAAAGGCAGTAGCCTGAATGAAAGAGTGATTTCACTTCATCTTTTGGAGGATGTCCTCGGATGGTTTGCAGTATTGATCGGTAGTGTGGTTATGATGTTTGCGCATGTTCCTGTTCTAGATCCCATTCTTTCTATTGGAATTTCCTTCTATATTTTATATCATGTTTACCAGAATCTGAAAAGTGTTTTTCGGATTATCCTGCAAGCAAAACCTTCTGATGTGGATGAAACAGCCATTCGCGAAAGCTTGTTGAACTTACCGAAAGTACATGACCTTCATGATTTACATCTATGGACGATGGATAGTGAATATATGGTTTTGACAGTCCATTTGGTCGTTGACGGATCCATGCAAAAAGAAGAGCAGAAGGCTTTGCGCGCTACTGCTCATCAGATTCTTAAATCTATGGACATCAATCATTCCACCATAGAAATTGAATATGATTCTGAACATTGTGAATGGTGTGAAGATGAAACGGAAGTTCCCGTCTAATCAAATAGATTCCTGAACTTCTCGAATATTTTTTTGCTCAAGGACGGGCTGGTTTTAAAGTTTTCAGATTCTTCCAGTTTTTCAATCGTTTTGCGTTCATCGCGTGAAAGAGTTTCAGGAACATAAACGCTGATGTTTACCAGCAAATCACCGGTACCGTATTGGTTAACGGTGGGTAAGCCTTTTCCGCGTAGGCGTAAAATCTTGCCAGGTTGTGTGCCCGGCTCTATCTTCACTTTAACCCGTCCATCAATGGTCGGTATTTCAACTGTTCCACCCAATGCTGCGGTGGGAAAACTTAGCAATAAATTGTAAACAAGATCATTTTCATCACGCAACAATTCAGGATGTGGCTCTTCTTCAATAAGGATAAGCAGATCTCCGTTTAATCCACCACGGCGGGCTGCATTGCCTTTTCCATTCATGGAAAGTTGCATGCCTTCTGCTACACCTGCCGGAATATTGATGGTGATGACTTCTTCCTGTTGCGTAATGCCTTCTCCGTTGCAATGCGTGCATTTTTGGGTGATAATCTTTCCCTCACCTTGACAATCCGGACAAACGGACTGTGTCTGCATACGTCCTAAAATGGTATTTGTTATTCTGTTTACAGTCCCTGTTCCACGGCAGGTGGAACAAGTGGAATAAGAACTGCCACCTTCAGCTCCGGTACCTTTACAGAAGGAACATGCAGCAGATTTCTTGACTTTAATCTTTTTTTCAGCACCTTTGGCTATTTCTTGAAGGTTAAGCTTCACTTTGACCCTTAGATTGCTTCCACGATTGATACGCTGTCCTCCACGTGAACTGCCTCCAAATCCGCCGAAAGAGCTACCACCGAAATGCCCACCGAAAATATCGCCGAATTGTGAGAAAATATCGTCCATGGAGAATCCGCCTCCGCCTCCAAAATCATTTCCTGCAGCTCCGTTAACACCTGCGTGACCGAATTGGTCATAACGTTGACGTTTCTCCGTATTGCTGAGTACTTCGTAAGCTTCAGCCGCTTCCTTGAATTTTTCTTCCGCTTCTTTATTCCCCGGATTCTTGTCTGGATGGTATTGAATGGCTTTTTTACGGTATGCTTTTTTGATTTCTTCGTCAGATGCGTTTTTGGCTACACCCAGCACTTCATAATAATCTCTTTTACTCGACATATGTTCTTTATTATCTTCTCTTTATACCTGTCACAGGATTTTTCGTCAATGATTGTTTCCGGTTTATTTTCCGACAATGACTTTTGCGAAACGAATGACTTTTTCATTGAGGTAGTAACCTTTTTGTACGCAATCTATCACTTTATCCTTAAGGTCTTCGGTGGGAGCTGGAATCGTTGTGATTGCTTCGTGAAGATCGGTGTCAAAAGTCTTGTTTTCAGTTTCAATTCCTGTAACACCATTTTGCTTGAGGAAGGCTTGTAATTTCGTATAGATGAGTTCCATGCCTTGTTTGACAGCTTCAATATCCTTTGCATCTCTGGTGGCAGCCAATCCTCGTTCCATATCATCAACGACATCCAAAATACTGACCAATACATTTTCTCCACCGTTTTTAATCAGTTCTGATTTTTCACGAAGACTGCGTTTCCGGTAGTTATCAAATTCAGCCAGACTTCTCAGATATGTATCATTGAGCTGATCGTATTTGGCCTGCAACTCATCAAAGGCTTTTTTTTCAGTGTTCACTTCATTTTCAGCCGAATCCTCGGCTTCTTCTTTTTGTACTGTTGAATCTTTTTCAGAAGTTGTGTCTTCCTCCGATTCTTTGTTTTCAATTCTCGCCTTTTCTACCGGGATTTCATTTTTGTGCTGTTCTTCATTCTTAGGACCAGCCTCAGTTTTTGTATGCTTCATATCTTAACTTATTCAATTGGGTATGCAGTTCTCAATAAACAAAAAGTCTGCCGAAATGAAACGACGGACGATTTGGCAGAAAATTACTGAGAAATCAGTTCTGATTTGTCAGTTTCCGCCAATTTATATTCATTCTGTCAGTAAAAAACAGGCGCTTTTTCCTGATAAAAAATTACCCGATGAATGAACAGATTCCGATCGTGGCCGGGTAGTAATGGTTCCCTATTAATCATGTGAAATGTACATCACCTTCTTGGTTACA
>JALNXZ010000071.1 GCA_023230125.1 Bacteroidales bacterium
CATCGGAAACATTCAGCGTGATTGTAATTCTGCCCGTAAATACTGGCACTTCATCAAACTGATGGGTCGTTCTGCTTCACACATTGCTTTGGAATGTGCTTTGCAGGTTCAGCCTAATTATTGTATTATTTCAGAAGAAGTTGAGGCTAAAAACCTTTCTTTGGATGATTTGGTTACAGATATTGCAAAAACAGTTGCAAAACGTGCGGAAGTAGGTAACAACTTCGGTACCGTGCTGATTCCTGAAGGGGTGATTGAATTTATACCTGCCATCAAGAATTTGATTGAGGAATTGAATGATTTTCTTGCTTCACATCAAGAAGAGTTCAATCTGATCCGTCGTTCAGAACAACGCAATTATATCATCAAGATGTTGAGTAAGGAAAATTCTGACATCTATGCTTCATTGCCGGAAGGTGTTGCCCGTCAGCTCACACTTGACCGTGACCCTCACGGAAATGTCCAGGTTTCTTTGATTGAAACAGAGAAACTTTTAGCTGAAATGGTTGGTGTTAAATTGGCTGAATGGAAGATAGAAGGAAAATATGTCGGCAATTTTGCCACACAAGTTCATTTTTTCGGTTATGAAGGCCGTTGTGCAGCTCCGTCCAATTATGATGCTGATTATTGCTATTCGTTGGGTTATACTGCCTCAAACCTGATTGCTTTCGGAAAAACAGGCTATATGTCTTCCGTCCGTAATACGACCGCACCTGCAGACCAATGGATTGCAGGTGGTGTACCCATCACCATGATGATGAACATGGAACGCCGTCACGGTGAAATGAAACCTGTCATCCAAAAAGCACTGGTAGACCTGAATGGTGCACCATTCAGAAAATTTGCCTCAAAACGTGCGGCATGGGCCATCCAGACAGATTATGTTTATCCAGGTCCTATTCAATATTTCGGTCCGACTGAAGTATGCGACCAACCAACAAAGACATTGGTTCTGGAAAAGGCAAAATGATAAGAACTTGATACAAAAAAGGCTTCGATTTCGAAGCCTTTTTTGTATCAAGAAGCAGTTTAAAGCAATTTAAAGGATACATTCCTTGCCAATTACGATGGATTGGAAAGAGCTCTTCTCCCATTCATTATTCCAGTCCTTATCATAAACTATTTTGTTGGATAAAATTATTTTTTCACCGATCTATGCAGCTAAGACATCATTCACCAAGATGTTAATAGGAGAAAATTTCAGGTGTAGTTCAAAATAAACCATAGAAGGGTGTTAAATAAATTCAAATGGAGTAAACCTTTTTCAAAAAAAAGTATCTTTGTAGTATAGGATTAAGAATTGTATTAGGAAATCAGGTTTTTTTTTCGTGTGTAAAAAGTTAACCTTTTATCATAAAGAATCATCAAAACTCTATAATTATGAAAACAAGATGGATGATATTGCTGGCTATAGCATTTATGCTTCCAGTTTTGGTTTTGGGTCAATCCTCGTACTATGAAGATGATTTGTATTACAATCCAAAAAATACCAAGACTGAGAATGCTTCTGCAAGAGAAATAACCAAGAATGCTGTACAAAATATACAGAATGAGTCAGTGCAGATATACGATAATAGCAGTACACTTAAAAGCTATGATTTAAGAGATGTGGATGAATACAACCGTCGTACAACTACCTATGAAACAGAAGGAAATGTTGTAGCGGAAGATGTTGTTCAAAATGAACCCGATACAATCTATAGGGATGAAAATCAGCCGTTCGAATATTCGGAACGTGTTCGTCGTTTCCATAATCCTAAATTCACAACCCATATTACAGATGATGAATACTTGAATATTTACATTGAAGAGGGGGCTAATGTGGACATTTATTATATGAATGATTATTCATACGGGTGGATGAGCCCTTTTTTCTATGATTCCTATTATTATCCAAGGTATGGTTATCGCGGGGTACGTTTTTACAACCCTTACAGCTATTATTATGATCCTTGGTATTCATCCTGGGGCTATTATGATTCTTGGTATGCAGGTTCATTCGGATGGGATCCCTGGTATGGTGGAGGCTATTATGGATATGGACATTACGGCTACTATGGATATGGATACTATAACGATGGATGGGGCGGTTATTACAATTATGGTGGATATGGAGGCACTTATTCACAAAACCGCCATCATCTGAATGCTAATCAGCGTAGATTTCTTTCTACCAATAGGTCTGGCCGTTCTGATGCATCCAGCACAACCCGTGTAGCAGGAACAAATGCTGTAAGATCGACCCGTTCGACGAGCGGTGTATCAACTCGTTCAACTTCGGCAGTGGGCACAAGATCCAATTCTGTGATATCAACCCGTTCAAGTTCAGGTGTAACAACCCGCTCAACCCGCACCACTTCCAGCCCAACGTCAGAATCCACAACTCGCTATAATTCAGGTGAAAAGACCCGATCAACCAATACAAGCACACGCCCTAGTTCAAGTACTGATACCCGTACGAGCACAGGCACAACGACTCGTTCCAATTCAACAACATCGACGCGTACTTCCAGGAGTGGAAGTTCAGAATCATCTGCAAGAAGCACAACACCTACTAACTCTGTAAGTAGAAGTTCTTCTTACACTCCGAGCAGTTCATCCTATACACCGAGTAGTTCTTCCTCAGGGAGGTCATCCTCGTCTTCCTCTTCTTCGGGTGGCTCAAGCTCCCGTAGTAGTTCAGGCGGAAGTGGTGGACGTCGATAGTCTCAGTTACAAAAATATCCAGTCTTGATCGATGAATAACAACCATAGGTTTTATCAAGCCATCTTTATAGTTTTATCGGGTTCACTTATGGTTAAACTTTTAATATTTCTTTTATGAAAAAATATTTTTTATTGACAAGTCTTTTGGTGGTAAATACCATGGTCTTTGCTCAGGGAGAATTCGATGTGTTAAAGTACTCATTGACAGATATTACCGGGAGTGCTCGCTATGTTGCCATGTCCGGTGCTTTTGGAGCCCTAGGCGGTGATATGAGTGCCGTCAGCATGAATCCTGCAGGTGTGGCAGTTTATCGCAGCTCCGAATTTACCATTACCCCTTCACTATGTACAACTTCGACAAAATCTATTTTTGGTCTAAGTTCAAGCAATTCGAAAGAGAAAATGTTGATCAATAATTTCGGATATGTGGGTTCATTTCGTACTTATGATGAGTCTGCCATTTCAAATTTTAATTTTGGAATATCCTATAACAGGGTGAAGGATTTTAACCGGAATGTATCCGTTGAAGGGACAGACCGTTCAACTTCACTTATGAATAGGGTATGTGTGGATAAGAATTTATATGGCGGATCCGATTTATACTATTTTGCCTGGAATGCCTATCTGATAAACGAAGATGGAGCTGGTGACTATAACTCCATATTACAAGAAGGTGAAAAGTATAACAGTTCCATGTCTATGATGGAAAGTGGAGGCGTTGGTGAGTGGAATTTCAGTCTTGGAGCCAATTATGGTCACACTTTCTATTTTGGAATGAGCGTAGGCATTCAAAACATCGATTATGAATTGTTGTCTTCCTATTATGAAAAATCAAAAGGTACGGTTGACTATGACCCTTTCAGTTTTGAGTTGGATAATGTCTTGGTCACAGAAGGCACAGGCGTTAATTTGAAATTAGGTGGCATTTATCGTCCAATTCCTGAACTACGTTTGGGCTTTGCCTATCATACGGCAACATATTATATGATGACCGATACTTATAATGCGAAGATTTATTTTGAAGGGATGAATAATCCAGATACAAATCTGCCCTTTGAAGAAGGATCTTATTATCAACCCGAGGATGAAGGATATATGGACTATCAGATAAAGACACCAAATCGTATGATATACAGTGTTGCTTATCAGTTTGGCCAAAAGGGTTTTATTAGTATGGACTGGGATGTGGTTGACTACAAGAACATGGTTTTGAAAGATGTGAATGGAAGGCTTGATGGTGAAATAAACGGTTATATAAATGATGATTTCAGGGTTGCATCCAACATCCGTCTGGGAGGTGAGTATCGTTTGACGGATAATTTCAGTTTAAGGGCCGGTGCTGCCTGGTATCAAAATCCGGTCAAGAGTACACTCGAAGATAACAATGCCTATGTGGTGACAGAAGGTACAAGGCCTCAATATAGTGTAGAAAAGGATACTTATTATTTGTCATGCGGTGTTGGATATCGTACCGGCGCTTTCTTCTGTGATGCAGCTTTGCAACAACAGATGCGCAATGAACACTTCTACCATTTTTACGATGAAACAGAAAATGCGGACTATTCGAAATATGCGAAATTAAGCACGGAAAAGACTAGTCTGATTTTTTCTCTAGGATTTAAATTTTAGGCAAAAGTTCTTCCAATTTAAGAACTTCATCACGATACTGAGCGGCTTCGAGAAAATCGAGCCGCTTTGATGCTTCATACATAGCCTTTCTTGCCTTTTCTATGGTCTTTTGCAGTTGGGTCGGGTTCATCCGGGCGATAACAGGATCTGCCACAATACTGGTGTTGACGGGCTCGATATAGGCTGTCGGCTCTTTGTGTTTAGAATAAGTGTTCAGAGAGGTTGAGCTTATTTCTTTGGTGATGGCGGTAGGAGTGATACCGTGCAACTCGTTGTAGGCTTTCTGCTTTTCTCTTCGCCTGTTGGTTTCGTCAATGGTTTGCTTCATGCTTCTTGTCATCTTGTCTGCATACATGATGACCTTGCCGTTCAGGTTACGGGCCGCACGACCTGCTGTTTGGGTCAAGGAACGGTGATTTCGCAGGAAACCTTCTTTGTCTGCATCCAAAATGGCAACAAGGGATACTTCCGGTAAGTCCAGACCTTCACGTAGCAAATTGACTCCGACCAATACGTCGAAAATTCCAAGACGCAGGTTTTCCATGATTTTGACTCTATCCAGCGTTTCAACATCCGAGTGGATGTAACTGCACTTGGTACCCAGATTCTCCATATAGGAAGTCAGCTCTTCCGCCATGCGTTTTGTCAGGGTTGTGACCAGTACGCGCTCGCTCTTTTCGGCACGGATGCGTATTTCTTCCATGAGGTCATCTACCTGATTTTTGCTTGGGCGAACTTCAATTGCAGGGTCCAAGAGTCCTGTAGGTCTGATGACTTGTTCAATGACGACACCTTCTGATTTTTCCAGCTCATAATCACCAGGTGTGGCACTGACGTAGATGATCTGTTTTGGAATGCTTTCGAATTCGTCAAAACTGAGTGGCCTGTTATCGATAGCTGCAGGCAGGCGGAAACCGTATTCGACCAAGTTCTGCTTTCTTGCATGGTCGCCGCCCCACATGGCTCTGAGCTGAGGTAAACTGACATGGCTTTCATCGATGACCATCAGAAAATCTTTGGGAAAAAAATCCAGCAGGCAAAACGGCTTTTCTCCGGGTTTTCGCCCGTCAAAATAGCGGGAATAGTTTTCGATTCCCGAGCAATGTCCAAGTTCACGGATCATTTCAACATCGTAGTTGACCCGTTCGTAAAGGCGTTTTGCCTCGTAAGCTTTTCCGATGGATTTAAAAAAATCAACTTGTTTGTCCAGATCTATCAGAATTTCTTCAATGGCTTGTTGCGTGCGTTCCTTACTGGCAATAAAAAGATTGGCCGGAAAAATCCTGAAGCTGTTGTATTTGCTGATGGTCCTGCCGCTCAAGGGCTCAATATCCTCAATGGTATCTATCTCGTTACCCCAAAAAACGACTCGCAGGATGGTGTCTGTATAAGCCAAAAAAATGTCCACCGTATCTCCTTTGACACGAAAACTTCCCCGGTTCAATTCCACTTCATTTCTTGAATACAAGCTATCTACGAGTTGGCGCAAAAAGACGTTGCGGTCAAGTTTTTGTCCGCAATGGATATCGATGACGGTTTTGTTGAAATCTTCCGGATTTCCGATACCGTATATGCAGGAAACGGATGAAACGACAATTACATCTTGCCTGCCGGAAAGTAGGGCAGAGGTGGCGGAAAGTCTCAACTTTTCTATTTCCTCATTGATTGCAAGGTCTTTTTCGATGTAAGTGTCGGTGACTGGAAGATATGCTTCAGGTTGATAATAATCGTAATAAGAAACATAATACTCCACGGCATTGTTTGGGAAAAAACTCTTAAATTCTCCGTATAATTGAGCAGCCAAGGTTTTGTTGTGACTCAGTACGAGCGTGGGATGTTGAATTTCCTGAATTACATTGGCTATGGTAAATGTTTTTCCTGAGCCGGTTACACCAAGCAATGTCTGGAATGGTATTCTTTCTCTGATACCTTCAGTAAGTTGCTGGATGGCTTCAGGCTGATCTCCGGTTGGTCTATAAGGGGAAATGAGTTCAAACATCAAGTGGATATCTTTTGTGGTCTGCAAAATTACAAATAAACATAGGAATGAGGCTACTAATTTCAAAATATTGCTTTTCTTTGCATTGCTGAAAAATTGGAGCATATGATTTGGAATGAAAGTTATGAGTGCATGGGACGCGAAGAAATGCGTGAGGTGCAAAATAAACGTCTACGGACCACCGTAGAGCACGTTTATCACAATTCGCCTTTCTATAGGGCAAAAATGCAGGAATTGGGTATTACACCAATGGATATTGAAACCATTGATGATTTAGTCAAGTTGCCTTTTACTATAAAAACGGACTTAAGGGATCAGTATCCTTTTGGCTTGTTTTCTGTGCCCATGTCTGAGATTGTGCGGCTCCATGCATCCTCTGGCACGACAGGTAAACCTATCGTTGCCGGTTATACGCGAAAGGATTTGAGCACTTGGTCGGAAGTTTTGGCACGTACCTTTACATCCGGCGGTTGTTCGCGCAATGATATTTTCCAGATTGCCTATGGCTACGGATTATTTACCGGAGGTCTTGGTGCTCATTACGGTGCTGAAAATATCGGGGCATCTGTCATTCCGATTTCTGCAGGTAATACTGAAAAACAAATACAGCTGATGACGGATTTTGGCTCAACTGTTTTGTGTTGTACACCTTCTTATGCCTTATATTTGGGTGAAGCCGTTGAGGATAAGGGTATCAAGGATAAACTCAAGTTGAGGGTTGGTTTTTTCGGTGCTGAACCATGGACTGAAGCTATGCGCGTTGAGATAGAGAAGAAACTGAACATTAAAGCATATGATATTTTTGGTTTGACGGAAGTAATCGGCCCTGGAGTATCTTATGAATGTTATGCGCAAAATGGCATGCATATCAATGAAGATCATTTTTTGCCGGAAATCATCAATCCTGTAACCCTCGAACCTGTCGCTCCCGGTGAAGTGGGAGAGTTGGTCCTGACAACGATTACCAAAGAGGGTATGCCGGTGATACGTTATCGAACCAAGGACCGGACCAGACTGATGTACGAACCTTGTTCCTGTGGCCGTACATCTGTGCGTATGCATAAGATCATGGGCCGCA